>JBFGUQ010000312.1:0-3745 GCA_041565515.1 Rhodocyclaceae bacterium
CTGCTCAAGTATTCCGCCCTCGGCCGCGGGGGGCGCGAGTGATCCTCTACCGCCGCCTGATCCTGCTCGCCCTCGCGCTCACGCTCGGCGTCGTGGTGTTCGGCGCCTACGTGCGCCTTGCCGACGCCGGCCTGGGCTGCCCGGACTGGCCGGGATGCTACGGCAAGCTCAGCCCGGCGCATGCCGCCCAGCACATCCTCGACGCCCACGCCGCCGCGCCGGATGGCCCGGTGAGCCTGCCCAAGGCGTGGAAGGAGATGATCCACCGCTATCTCGCCGCGAGTCTCGGCCTGCTGATCATCGCAATCGCGGTGCTGGCGTGGCGCCGGCGCCGCGAGGCCGATGCGGCGCCGCTGGTCGCCACCGCCCTCGTCGGCGTGGTGATCTTCCAGGGCCTGCTCGGCAAATGGACCGTCACCTTGCTGTTGAAGCCGGCCATCGTCACCGCGCATCTGCTGGGCGGCCTCACCACGCTGGCCTTGCTCGCCTGGCTGGCGCTTCGCGCCTTCCGCCTGCCGCGGGTCAACGTCGGGACCAGGCTCTTGCTGCTGGCGCGCGCGTGCTTCGCGCTGCTGGTGGTACAGATCGCGCTGGGAGGCTGGACGAGCACCAACTACGCCGCCCTCGCGTGCCCCGATTTCCCCGCCTGCCATGGCCAGTGGTGGCCCCAGGCCGACTATGCCAACGCCTTTCACGTGGTGCGCGAACTGGGCATGACCGCCGACGGCGAACTGCTCTCCAATGCTGCCCTGACGGCGATCCACTGGCTGCACCGGCTCGGTGCCGTGGTCGCGGGTACCGCGCTGTTCATGCTCGGGTGGGCGCTGGCGCGCCGCGGGCAGACCGCCATCGGGGGACTCGCGCTGCTGGCGGTGCTGTCGCTGCAGATCGGCCTCGGTATCGCCAACGTGCTGTTGTCGCTGCCGCTCCCGCTCGCTGCCGCCCACAACGCCGGCGCGGCACTGCTGGTCGGGGTGATGGTGTGGATCAATTACCGGCTGGCTGGAAACGGCAGCCAGGCCGCGGCCTATGCAGGGCGGCGCGGCCTGTCACCGATATCCCTGATGAAGGAGGGGAGACAATGAAGACATTCGCCCTGGGGCAAGGCAGCGCGTCGCAGCGCCTGCGTGCCTTCTATGTGCTCACCAAGCCGCGCGTCAATACGCTGATCGTGTTCTGTGCGGTCATCGGCATGTTCCTCGCGGTCCCCGACGGCCTGCCCGATGCGCTCACGGTGCTGGCCGCCACGATCGGGATTGCCGCGGTCGCCGGCGCGGCAGCGGCCATGAACTGTCTCATCGAGCAGCAGATCGATGCCCGCATGACGCGCACCCAGGCCCGCCCGCTGCCGCGCGGCGAACTCGCCGCCGCGGAGGTGCTGGTCTTTGCCGGCGGCCTCGGCGGCTTCGGCCTGATGCTGCTGCACCAGGCGGTGAACCCGCTGACGATGTGGCTCACGCTCGCCACCTTCGTCGGCTATGCGGTGATCTACACGGTGTTCCTCAAGCCCCGCACGCCCCAGAACATCGTCATCGGCGGCGCGTCGGGAGCGATGCCGCCGGTGCTCGGCTGGGCGGCGGTGAGCGGCGACGTGTCGGCCGATGCGCTGCTGCTGTTCCTCATCATCTTCGCGTGGACGCCGCCGCACTTCTGGGCGCTGGCGCTGTATCGAACGGCCGATTACGCGCGCGCCGGCCTGCCGATGCTGCCGGTGACGCATGGGGCACATTACACCCGCCTGTCGGTGCTGCTGTACACCTTCATCCTCTTCGGCGTGACCCTGCTGCCCTACGCCACGCGCATGAGCGCCGAACTCTACCTCACCGCGGCCGTGCTCCTGGGCGCGCGCTTCATCCATTACGCCTGGCGCCTGTATCGCGACTACAGCGATGCGCTCGCCCGGCGCACCTTCCGCTTCTCGATCCTGTATCTTTTCGGACTCTTTGCCGCGCTGCTGGTCGATCACTACCTGTTCTGACCCGTGCGGCACCTTGCCGCACGGTCTTATCGATCGCGCGGCGAAGCTCTAACATGGCGCGCTGATCCAATCGGCTTGCTCGAGGTTTCCAGATGGGTTTCAGCTGTAGTTCCCGGTCGGCGCGTCTCGGCGCCCTGGCCCTGGTTACGGTTCTGCTGGGCGGATGCGGTGACAGCGAGCCGGTGTTCCGCACCACCGACATCACCGGTGCCGACTACGGCAAGTCGCTCGCGCTCACCGACCACCATGGCCAGCCTCGCACCCTGGCGGATTTCCGCGGCAAGGTCGTCACCGTCTTCTTCGGCTACACGCAGTGCCCGGACGTATGCCCGACGGCGCTCGCGAGCATGAGCCAGGTCGTGAATGCGCTCGGCCCGGATGGCGACCGCGTGCAGGTGTTGTTCGTCACCGTGGATCCCGAGCGCGATACCCAGGCGCTGCTGGCCGAATACGTGCCGCTGTTCGACAAGCGCTTCCTCGGCCTGTACGGCACCGCGGCGCAGACGGCTACGACGGCGAAGGATTTCCGGGTGTTCTATCGCAAGAGCGGCGACCTGGAAGGCCATTACACCATCGATCACTCCGCCGGCACCTACCTGTTCGACCCGGCGGGCCGGCTGCGCCTCTATGCGCGGCACGGGGAAGATCCGGCGGTGATCGCCGCGGACATCAAGGCCTTGCTCGCCGGCAAGTAGGCGGCCGGCGCGCCCGCTGCAGCGCCTCGCAACGGCCGGAAAAGAAAACGGCGACTCGCGGAGTCGCCGTTTCGCTTCATGCAGCAGGAAGGCTTACACGACCTCCGCCAGCATCCCGCGCATCTTCTGCATCGCCTTGGCCTCGATCTGGCGAATGCGCTCGGCCGACACGCCATATTCTGCCGCCAGTTCGTGCAAGGTGGCGGAATCGCCCTCGCTGAGCCAGCGACGTTCGACGATGCGGCGGCTGCGCTCGTCCAGGCTGCCGAGCGCATCGCGCAGGCCGCTGTCCTGCAACCGGGCGAGCTCGGCCTGCTCGAGCACCTCGGAGGGCTCGGCGTTCGGGTCCGGCAGGTCGGCGATCGGCGCGAAGCGCTCGCCGTCGTCGTCGCTGCCGCCATCCAGCGCCACGTCGCGGCCCCCGAGGCGGGTCTCCATTTCCACCACTTCCTCGGGCTTGACGCCGAGGCGGGCGGCGATCGAGCGCACTTCGGCCGGGTTCAGCGTCGCCGTGTCCTGCTTCATGCTGCGCAGGTTGAAGAACAGCTTGCGCTGCGCCTTGGTGGTGGCGATCTTGACCAGGCGCCAGTTCCTGACGACGTATTCGTGGATCTCCGCCTTGATCCAGTGAATGGCGAACGACACCAGACGCACGCCGCGCGCGGGATCGAAACGCTTCACCGCCTTCATCAGGCCGATATTGCCTTCCTGGATCAGGTCGGCATGCGGCAGCCCGTAGCCCAGATAGCCACGTGCGATCGCAACCACCACGCGCAGGTGCGACAGCACCAGCTGACGCGCCGCATCGATATCGCCTTCGTCGCGCAGCCGGGTCGCCAGCGTCACCTCTTCCTGTTCGGTGAGCATCGGCATGCGATTGACCGACTGGATGTACTGGTCGATGCTGCCGGCGGATGGCACCGGGAAAGACAGGGCTTGAGACATGTGTTCGGATCCTCCTCGAAGCGGATTTTAGCACTCGATCGATCAGAGTGCTAAGCCCCGGCAGGAGTTCCGGTGGCGGCGGGCGATGCCGATGCCGGCGCGCGGCTCGGCGTGTCGAATTCATGTC
>JBFGUQ010000313.1:0-3744 GCA_041565515.1 Rhodocyclaceae bacterium
CTTCCACGCCGCCGCCTACAAGCACGTGCCGCTGATGGAAGTGGGCAACGCCTGGCAGGCGGCGCGCAACAACGTGCTCGGCACGCTGCAGGTCGCGACGCAAGCGCAGCGCCACGGCGCCGAACGCTTCGTGCTGATCTCCACCGACAAGGCGGTGAACCCCACCAATGTCATGGGCGCGTCCAAGCGCCTGGCCGAGATGGTGTGCGAGGCGCTGCAGCGCTTCGGCCATGGCGGGACGCAGTTCGAGATGGTGCGCTTCGGCAACGTGCTCGGCAGCACCGGCAGCGTGATCCCGAAGTTCGCCGAGCAGATCGCCCGCGGCGGCCCGGTGACGGTGACGCACCCGGAGATCAACCGCTACTTCATGTCGATCCCGGAGGCGGCGCAGCTGGTGCTGCAGGCCTCGGCGATGGGCCATGGCGGCGAGGTGTTCGTGCTCGACATGGGCGAGCCGGTGAAGATCGTCGACCTGGCGCGCAACATGATCCGGCTCTCCGGCTACGCGATAGAGGATATCCGCATCGAGTTCACCGGCCTGCGCCCGGGCGAGAAGCTCTACGAGGAACTGCTCGCCGACTCCGAGCAGACGCGCGAGACACCGCATCCAAAGCTGCGCATCGCGCGCTCACGACCCGTGGCGAATACTTTCGTCGACGAGGTGTCGCAGTGGCTGTCGCAGCCCGGGCCGGTGTCGGACGACATGGTACGTGCGGGCCTGAAACGCTGGGTGCCGGAGTACGTGCCGGCGAATCATGCGAAGGGCCCAGGCGAAGCCGGCACCCGGACTTCGCAGGGCGTTGCAGACGCGACATCGAGTGCCGGCGGATAGATCCCCGGCGTTCGCGACCGATGGGGGCTGTCGTAGGTAAGCCGCTCCTCGTGCATATCTCGTTCCCAGGTTGATGAATGGGGACATGGTCTAGAGGCATTCTCTAATGCAGCGAAAAGGCATCATCCTCGCCGGCGGCTCCGGCACCCGGCTCCACCCGGCCACCCTCGCCATCAGCAAGCAGCTGCTGCCGGTGTTCGACAAGCCGATGATCTACTACCCGCTCAGCACCCTGATGCTGGCCGGGGTGCGCGACATTCTGGTCATCTCCACCCCGCAGGACACCCCACGCTTCCAGCAGCTGCTGGGCGACGGCGCGCAGTGGGGCCTGTCGCTGCAGTACGCGGTGCAGCCGGCACCCGAGGGGCTGGCGCAGGCCTTCCTGATCGGCGAGGCCTTCCTCGGCGGCGAGCCGAGCGTACTGGTGCTCGGCGACAACATTTTCTACGGGCATGACCTACACCGTCTGCTGGCAAGCGCGATGGCCCGCCGCGAGGGCGCAACGGTGTTCGCCTACCACGTGCAGGATCCGGAACGCTACGGCGTCGCCGAGTTCGACGACGGCGGCAAGGTGCTGTCGATAGAGGAAAAGCCGGCGCAGCCGAAGTCGAGCTACGCGGTGACCGGGCTGTATTTCTACGACGAGACGGCGGTGGCGCGCGCGAAAGGCCTGAAGCCGTCGGCACGCGGCGAGCTGGAAATCACCGATCTCAACCGGCTCTACCTGGACGAGGGCGCGCTGGGCGTGGAGATCATGGGGCGGGGCTACGCCTGGCTCGACACCGGCACGCACGAGTCGCTGCTCGACGCCAGCCAGTTCATCGCCACGCTGGAACACCGACAGGGCCTGAAGGTCGCCTGCCCGGAGGAGCTTGCCTACCGCCAGGGCTGGATCGATGCCGCGCAGCTCGAGGGCCTCGCGCAGCCGCTGGCGAAGAACGGGTATGGGCAGTATCTCTTGCGCCTGCTCCGGGAAGGACGCACGAGGACGTGATGCAGCCGCCGAAAGGCATCCGCCGGCACCAGCGTCTGGCGAACCATGAGAAAGAGCCCTCGCCCGCCTGGCGAGCGCCATAGGACTCGCTGCGTATTCCGAGGAACGTGGCCGCCCATACCGATGAACGTGACCGCTCGGTGCAAGCGAATGCGCGGCTTGATTTTCCTGATCCGGAGTCTAGACTCTCCTTATCAGGAGAAAAGCCATGAGTCTCGCCTACGCCTACCCCGCCAGCCGCTTCGAGCCCGCGGTGCTGACCGATCTCAATGCACGGGAAGAGCGCGAACGCCTGTCCAGTGGCGCTCTCAGGGGTTTCTTCAAGCTGATCGAAGCCTGGAAGCTCAAGGACGAGGAGGCGCGCGAACTGTTGGGCGGGCTGTCCAGCAGCGCCTTCTACGAGTGGAAGAAGAATCCGGACCGCGTGCTCGAGGTCGATCGCATCACGCGCATCTCCTTCCTCCTCGGCATCTACAAGGCGCTGCACATCCTCCATGGGGATAAATTGGCCGATGAGTGGGTCTGCCTGCCGAACCGCAACGCGATCTTCGCCGGCCGAACACCCCTCGCGTACATGCTGTCGGGCGGCCTCATCGCCATGCAGACGGTACGCAAGCTGCTGGACGCGCGCCGCGGCGGACTGTGACGGCCCGGCGACCGCCCGTCGCGCCGCTGCGGCAGTTCGATACCTGCCGGTTGATTCCGTCCCGCTTCGCGGACCGGGAGGATTCGGTGCTGGCCCCGCTTGCGGACGATGACGCGCACCTGCGAGAGCTGTTCGACCTCGACAACGCCACCAACGGACGCCTGATCGGCGAGCTGGGCGGCCTGCCCGGCATCGGCGTGGACGAGCTGGTGTTCGGCGTGCCGAATTTCCGCATCATCAATGCGGCCTTCACCTACCCGCGCCCCGAGGGCAGCCGCTTCAACGACGGCGATCGCGGCGCGTGGTATTGCGCCTTCGATACCGACACGGCGCTGGCGGAGATCGTGTTTCACAAGACGGTGGAGTACCAGGAAATCGATCGCTTCGACGACAGTGTGAGCTACCAGGCCCTGCTGGCCGATTTCACCAGCACCTTCCATGACCTTCGCGCGGCCGACGCATTCGCCGACTGCCTCGACCCGACGAGCTACGTCGCCTCGCAGCGGCTCGCGGCGGACCTGCTCGAGACTGGATCGATGGGGGTCATCTACCCCAGCGTCCGTCACCGTGGCGGCACAAACCTCGCCTGCTTCCGGCCGGCGCTGGTCGACAATGTCCGTCGTGGCGGGTCCTGGCAGTTGACCTGGTCGGGCGCGCCCGAACCGCAGATCGAAGCCCTGCCATCCTGAACCGCCGGCGGGCAGCAGGCCCCTCAGTGCGCCTCGTCCCAGTTGTCTCCCGCGCCCACCTCCACCAGCAGCGGCACCGCCAGTTCGGCCACGCCGCCCATCAGCTTCGGCAGCTCGGCGCGGACCGTCTCCAGTTCGTCCCTCGGCACCTCCAGCACCAGTTCGTCGTGCACCTGCAGCACCAGCTTCGACTTCAGCCCTGATTTCGCCAGCCAGGCGCTGGTGGTGATCATCGCCTTCTTGATCAGGTCCGCGGCCGTGCCCTGCATCGGCGCGTTGATCGCTGCGCGCTCGGCGGCCTGGCGGCGGCCGGCCTGCTGGGCGCGGATGTCGGGCAGGTGCAGCCGCCGGCCGAAGACCGTCTCGACGTAGCCGTTTGCCTTGGCCTCGGCCTTGATGCGCTCCATGTAGTCGGCCACGCCCGGGTAGCGCGCGAAGTAGCGGTCAATCCAGCCCTGGGCGGCGGCGCGCTCGATGCCGAGGTTCTTCGCCAGGCCGTGGGCACTCATGCCGTAGATGAGGCCGAAGTTGATCACCTTGGCGTAGCGGCGCTGCTCGCTCGTGACCTCGGCCGGCGGCACGC
>JBFGUQ010000314.1:0-3731 GCA_041565515.1 Rhodocyclaceae bacterium
TGCGATCGACTTCAGCAGCGAGCTGGTGCGGCGCGAGGAAATCACCATCATCCTCTGACCGTCGGCGAGCCTCGGCGTCGCGGAGCCCTTCCGAGCGCCGGATCGGCTGCGCGGAAGGGAATGCTTAGACCACCATTGCCGGCTGGTCCCGATCAGCGACCCATTGCGGCGGGGCGCCGGCACCAGATCTGCCGGCGCCCCGTCGCGCGAGCGTCAGCGGTTGCCGTTGCCCGGCTTGGCAGCGAACAGGGCTGCGCGCGGGGCGGGGCGGCGATTCTGTCCCTGGCCGACACGGTTGCCGTTGGCCTCCGGCCGGCTGTTGCTGGTGATGCGGTTGCCATCGACCTCGGGGCGATTGACGCCGGTGTTGGCAACGCGGTTGCCGTCGACGTCGGGGCGTCTGGTGTTGCCGATGCGGTTGCCATCGACCTCACGCGGCTCGCCCCCGCGCGGGGCACGGTTGCCGTCCACCTCGCCGCGCGGGCGCGAATGCGGACGCCCGGCCGGCTTGCCTTGCGCAGGGCCGCGGCCACCGGCCGGCCGGTCACCGCGCGGGGCCCCGGAGGGCGCCTGGCGGGATTGTCCCTGGCCTTGACGGCCACCGCCGCCGCGTCGCGGCATCGGTTCGCGACGGTTATCCGCGTCGTGTGCCGCCTCGCCGCCGGCGCTCGGCACGAAGCCTTCGGCCGTGGCACGGTCGATGCGGCGCTGGATGAGTCGCTCGATCGCGGTCAGCAGCTTGATCTCCTCGCCATCGACGAGCGAGATCGCGTTGCCGGCCGCCCCGGCGCGGCCGGAGCGGCCGATACGATGCACGTAGTCCTCGGGCACGTTCGGCAGTTCGAAGTTGACCACCTGCGGCAACTGGTCGATGTCGAGTCCGCGCGCGGCGATGTCGGTCGCCACCAGCACCGGCAGCGAACCGTCCTTGAACTGCGCCAGGGCGCGCGTGCGCGCGGCCTGGCTCTTGTTGCCATGGATCGCGGCGGCGGGGATTTCCTGCTTGCTCAGGTACTCGGCAAGCTTGTTGGCGCCATGCTTGGTGCGGGTGAACACCAGCGCCTGGAACCATTGCTTTTCCTTGATGAGGTGGGCGAGGAGCTCGCGCTTCTGCTTCTGGCCGATGGTGTAGACCGCCTGGTCGACGCGCTCGGCAGTGGTGTTGCGCGGCGCGACCTCGACGGTGCGCGGGTCGTGCAGCAGGCCGCCGGCGAGCTGGCGGATCTCGTCGGAGAAGGTCGCCGAGAACAGCAGGTTCTGGCGCTTCTTCGGCAGCAGCGCGAGGATCTTGCGGATGTCGCGGATGAAGCCCATGTCGAGCATGCGGTCGGCTTCGTCGAGCACGAGGATCTCGACGCCGGACAGGTCGAGCGTCTTCTGGCCGACATGGTCGAGCAGGCGGCCCGGCGTGGCGACCAAAATGTCGACACGCTTCTTCAGGGCACTGATCTGCGGGTTGATATTGACGCCGCCGAACATCACCAGCGAGGTCAGCGGCAGGTGCTTGCCGTAGGTCTGGACCGACTCCTCGACCTGCGCGGCGAGTTCGCGCGTCGGCGTGAGGATGAGGCAGCGCGGCCGGCCGGGCGGATGCGGGTGGGCATGTGTCGCCGACAGGATGTGCAGCAGCGGCAGCGTGAAGCCGGCGGTCTTGCCGGTGCCGGTCTGGGCCGCGGCGAGGAGATCGCCACCGGCGAGTACCTGTGGGATGGCCTGGGCCTGGATCGGGGTCGGCGTGGTGTAGCCGGCGTCGGCAATGGCGCGCAGCAGGGGTTCGGCCAGCCCGAGGCTGGCGAAGTCGATGTGTTCGGTCATGGTTTCTTTCCGGCGACCGCCTGACGCCCGGACTACGGGAGGCACCAATCGAGGCGTGCGGAGAAGATTCGGGCCGTCGATGCGGCGCAGGAATCGTTTCAGGAGGGGCCGCGAGCGATTGGCCAGGTTCGCGGCGAACGCGCACTATACATGGTCGCGGCAAAGTACGCGAATCCCGCGTCGTTTCAGCTGCTCGGCCGCGCAGGTGGCGGCAGGCTGCCCGAACTGGGTAAATAATGCATAAAGCATAATTTGTGATCGCCGAGTGTTGCCGTATAGTCCGGTGCAACTCAAGCTTTCTGGTGAAGTCCATGCCGCTGAACACGCCCCGCTCGAGGATGTTCGAACTGCGCCATCGCCTCGCGCGCAGGCTCGCGCTGATGGCCGGCTTCGGCCTGCTGGGAACGGCGACCCTCCTGATCCTCGCCCTTGGCGCGGTGCTTGCGGCCCTGCTCAAGAGCTGGGAGGGCATCAACGCCGGCGAGCCCCTGACCAGTGGCGGCTGGAGCCTCGCCGCGGTCATCATCGCCTTGTGCGCGGCGCAGATCGCGGACGTGTTGTTCAGTTCGGCGCCGCCGCCGAGCGGGATCCGCCTGCCGCGCGCCGCCGCCGAGGACTTCTACCGCCTCATCGACGCCATCGCGGACAGGCTGGGTGCGAAGCAGGTCCGCAATGTCTGGATCACCGGCGACATGAACGCACTGGTGTTGCAGCGCGCCGGCTGGGGGGGCTGCGGTCCGATCCGCACGCATCTGATGTTCGGCCTGCCGCTGACCCACAGCCTGTCGCCGAACCAGTTCGCGGCCGTGCTGGCGCACGAATTCGCCCACCTCGCCATCCAGCGTCGGGGCTGGGGCGCGACAGGGGCACATCTGCGCGCTTGGTGGATGCGTACCCTCGACCGCGCCGGTAGAAACCTGTCGGTACTCGAGCTGCTGCTGGACAAGGTCTCGCGGCGTTTCTGTCGCGACATGCTGCGACTGGCGCGTGTCGAGGAGTTCGAGGCCGACGCGCTGGCCGCGCAGCTGGTGGGGTCGTCGGTACTCGGCGATACCCTCGTCGAACTCGGCCTGAAGACCCACTTCCTGCAGCACGACTACTGGCCCAGGGTGATGGCCCAGTCCGTGAGCCGCGAGCAGCCCACGATCCGCCCATACCGGGAGATGGGCCTCGGCGTCGAAGCCGGTTTCGTCCGCTCCGCAAGCATCGACGATGTCTTCGGCTACGACGATTCCGACGGCGAGCTGGCTTTCCACCCCACGCTCAGGGAGCGCCTGCGCGCCTTGCGGGTTTCGCCCCGGCGCCTGGCGCAGAGACAGCCCTCGGCCGCGCGACGCTACTTCGCGCCCTTGCTCCCTTCGCTGGCCTGGGTGTTCGACCGCGCCTGGTGGGAGGATGCGCGCTGCAGCTGGCGCTGCGACCGCAGCGGAAGCAGCGACGAGCGACGTTGATCTCCAGCGGGCGCCTCTGGCGCCAGGCGTTCGGGGTGCGCTCTCGGCCGGCGGACTCGGCGCCGATTGCTAGCGCGCAGCGCCCGCGCCCGGACCGCCGGTTGCCGCCCCCGCGCGTTTGTTCCGCGCGTCCTCGAGCTGGGTGCACAGCCGCTCGGCGCCGTCGAGGATGCGCGGCGTGTGGCGCTGGATGATCTCGGGCGGGATGAAGAACAGGTTGCCGGCGGCGCTGGCCCGCAGCCCCGCCCAGCGCTTCCACTGGTCCAGCCACTCTGGCCGGGACGCGCCCATGCCGCTGGCGATGATTACCTCCGGGTCGGCGGCGAGCACCGCCTCGACACCGACCGTTGGCGCCAGTTGCGACAGGCCGCCAAAGACATTCTCTCCACTGCACAGGCGGATGACGTCGGCGATGAGGTGGGCATCGTTGATCGTCATCAGCGGCTGTTGCCAGATCTGGTAGAA
>JBFGUQ010000315.1:0-3724 GCA_041565515.1 Rhodocyclaceae bacterium
AGGCTGCAAACGCCGACGTTCTGGAATTTACAGCGGTCTTCGAAGTCTATCCGCAAGTGGTGCCGGGTGATCTCGCCGGGCAGAAGATAGAGCGCCCCGTGCTGAGCGTCGGCGAGGCAGAAGTGGACAAGACGATCGACGTGCTGCGCAAGCAGCGCACGAGCTTTGTCGCCGTCGACCGTGCGGCGGGTGAGGGGGACCGTGTGGTCATCGATTTCACCGGTCGGAAGGATGGCGAGGTGTTCGAGGGCGGTCAGGCCCAGGACTTCCCCTTCGTCCTTGGTGCCGGCTCGATGCTGAAGGATTTCGAGACTGCGGTCGGTGGCCTCAAGGCGGGCGAGAGCAAGACCTTCGACATGACCTTCCCGGAGGACTACCACGCCAAGCATCTGGCGGGCCAGGCGGTCCAGTTCGAGGTCACGGTCAAGGCCGTCGAGGGCCCGGTGCTTCCCGAGGTGGATGCCGATTTCGCCCGTGCCCTCGGCGTGGCCGATGGCGATGTATCCAAGCTGCGCGAGGAGGTCCAGGCCAACCTCGAGCGCGAGGTCAAGCGGCGCATTCAGGCCAAGGTCAAGGAGCAGGTCATGGATGCCCTGCTGGCCGTGACGCCGATCGAGGTCCCCAAGGCACTGGTCGAGGCCGAAGCGAGCCAACTCGCGGACAACGCCCGACGCGACCTCGAAATGCGTGGCTTGAAGGCCAAGGACATCCCGGTCGATCCGTCCTGGTTCAACGATCAGGCCGAACGCCGCGTCAAGCTCGGACTGATCATGGCCGAACTGGTGAAGATCAACGACCTGCATGCGAAGCCGGAGCAGGTGCGCGCGCTGGTCGAGGAAATGGCCCAGAGCTACGAGGATCCCTCCGAGCTGGTGCGCTGGTATTACGCCCAGCCTGAGCGTCTTTCGCAGGCAGAAGCAGTCGTGATCGAAGACAATGTGGTGGCCTGGGCGAGCGCCAAGGCCGACACGAGCGACAAGCCGGTCGCCTTTGACGAACTGATGGGGAACGCGGCCTGAGGCCGCGAGAGAGCGCACGATGAATAGCGGAACACCACAGCACGGCAGCGCCCGGGATCCGGTCGGTCTCGGCCTGGTCCCGATGGTCGTCGAACAGAGCGGTCGCGGAGAGCGCGCCTACGACATCTATTCGCGCCTCCTCAAGGAGCGGGTGGTGTTCCTCGTCGGCCCGGTCAACGACGTCACTGCCAACCTGATCGTGGCGCAGTTGCTGTTCCTCGAGTCGGAGAACCCGGACAAGGATATCTACTTCTACATCAATTCGCCGGGTGGCTCGGTGACCGCCGGCATGGCCATCTACGACACCATGCAGTTCATCAAGCCCAACGTCAGCACCCTGTGCATTGGGCAGGCGGCGAGCATGGGAGCCTTCCTGCTTGCCGCAGGCGAGCACGGCAAGCGCTTCATCCTGCCCAACTCCCGGGTCATGATTCATCAGCCGCTGGGCGGCTTCCAGGGCCAGGCCTCCGACATCGAGATCCACGCGCGTGAGATCCTGTACCTGCGTGGGCGCCTCAACGAAATGCTGGCCAAGCACTGCAACCAGTCGATCGAGCGCATCGAGAAGGATACCGACCGCGACAACTTCATGTCCGCCGCGGCCGCCGTCGAGTATGGCCTCGTCGACAAGGTGCTGAGCAGCCGCGCCGATACCTGATCAGGAGAACCAGAACATGACGGACAAGAAGGCAGGCAGTGAAAAGCTGCTTTACTGCTCGTTCTGCGGAAAGAGCCAGCACGAGGTCCGAAAGCTCATTGCCGGTCCCTCCGTCTTCATCTGCGATGAATGCATCGAGCTGTGCAACGACATCATCCGTGACGAGATCATCGGCAACGCGGAGCCGGAGGGCGGCAAGGGCGGTCTGCCGACGCCGCGCGAGATCTGCGAGATTCTCGACCAGTACGTGATCGGGCAGTCGCAGGCCAAGCGCAACCTGGCCGTGGCCGTCTACAACCATTACAAGCGCCTGCAGCACATCTCCGGCAAGCAGGACGATGTCGAACTGTCGAAGAGCAACATCCTGCTCATCGGGCCGACGGGTTCGGGCAAGACGCTGCTGGCGCAGACGCTTGCGCGCCTCCTCAACGTGCCCTTCGTGATGGCCGACGCCACCACCCTGACCGAAGCCGGCTACGTCGGCGAGGACGTCGAGAACATCATCCAGAAGCTGCTGCAGAAGTGCGACTACGATGTCGACAAGGCGCAGCAGGGCATCATCTATATCGACGAGATCGACAAGATTTCGCGCAAGTCGGACAACCCCTCGATCACGCGCGATGTCTCGGGCGAGGGTGTGCAGCAGGCGCTGCTCAAGCTCATCGAGGGCACGGTGGCCGCGATTCCGCCTCAGGGCGGTCGCAAGCATCCGAACCAGGACTTCATCCAGGTCGACACGACCAATGTGCTGTTCATCTGCGGCGGGGCCTTCGACGGACTGGAAAAGGTGATCCGCAACCGCACCGAGAAGATCGGCATCGGCTTCGGTGCCGAGGTCAAGGGCAGCGAGAGCCGCAACCTCACCGAGACCTTCCGCCAGGTCGAGCCGGAGGACCTGATCAAGTTCGGCCTCATCCCCGAGCTGATCGGTCGCCTGCCGGTCGTGGCGACCTTGCAGGAACTCAACGAGGAAGCGCTGATCGAGATACTCGTCGAGCCCAAGAACGCGCTCGTGAAGCAGTACCAGAAGCTGTTCTCGATGGAGGGCGTCGAACTCGAGATTCGTCCCGCCGCCCTGCATGCGGTGGCGCGCAAGGCGATCAAGCGCAAGACGGGTGCGCGCGGCCTGCGCTCGATTCTCGAAGCGGCCCTGCTCGACATCATGTACGACCTGCCCACCCTCGACGGCGTGGAGAAGGTCGTGATCGACGAGGGCACCATCGAGGATGGCACGAAGCCCCTATTGATCTACGCTGAACAACAGAAGGTCTCCGGTTCGAACTGAATCCGGTACTACCCGCCGCTTGAATTTCCAGGTCACGCCCGCATATGGGTGTGACCTTTCATACAAGGAAAATGAAAATGTCGGGTCCTGCTGACCTCCCCAGCGAACAAATGGAGATGCCGCTGCTGCCGCTGCGCGACGTGGTGGTGTTTCCGCACATGGTCATCCCGCTCTTCGTGGGTCGGCCAAAATCGATCAAGGCGCTGGAAAATGCGATGGAAGCGGGCAAGAGCATCCTGCTCGTCGCGCAGAAATCCGCCGCCAAGGACGAGCCTTCGGTCGAGGACCTCTACGCCATCGGCTGTGTCGCAAACATCCTGCAGATGCTGAAGCTGCCGGACGGGACGATCAAGGTGCTGGTCGAGGGCGTTCAGCGCGCGCGCGTCGATTCGGTTGAAGACCTGCGTCAACTCTTCGTTGCCAAGGTCACGCCGGTGCCCGTGCCCGAAGTCGACAACAACGAGGTCGAGGCCATGCGCCGGGCGATCATCGCCCAGTTCGACCAGTACGTTAAGCTCAACAAGAAGATTCCGCCCGAGATCCTCACCTCGCTCGCGGGAATCGAAGAGCCCGGCCGTCTTGCCGACACCATCGCCGCCCACCTGCCGCTCAAGCTCGAGCAGAAGCAGGACGTGCTGGAAATGTTCGACACTGGCGAGCGGCTCGAAAAGCTGCTGACCCAACTCGAGTCCGAACTCGACATCCTGCAGGTGGAAAAGCGTATCCGCGGTCGCGTGAAGCGCCAGATGGAGAAGAGTCAGC
>JBFGUQ010000316.1:0-3721 GCA_041565515.1 Rhodocyclaceae bacterium
CGGCATCGAGGGTGACGTAGTCGCGCAGATACCAGGGCAGCAACCAGTCGAGCTGGGTGTACGCGAAGCGCAGGCCGCAACCGCCTGTCGACAGGGCCAGCAGCAGGCAGGCGAGAACGAGGCGAAAGCGGTCAGACATGCCCCTTACGACGCGGCCGTCGTGGCAAAGTTCGGCCGCGCGCGGACAAGCCGCGGGCGCCCGAGCCGTGGCGAAGATCCCGGCGCCCTGCGGCCCCTGATGCGAAGCCCTAGCGCGTATCGTCGCCGCGGCGCGCTGTCCGTGCCGTTTCCTGGCCTTCGCCAGTATCGGCCGCTTCGCCACGCACTTCCTTCTTCGCCTCCTCGACGGGTGGGACCTCGGCACCGGCACTCTCGTCCCTCGCCGTGTCGTCCGCGCCGGGCTTGCCAGGCTGCCCTTCTCCCGACGCCGCTGCCGCGGACCCGGCCGGCGCCTCGTCTTCACCCGCTCCGGCGGCGACGGCGCCACCGGCTGCGGCCGCTGCAGCGGCGGTCGAGGCGGTCGAGGCAGCTGAGGCCGTGCTGCCTGCCGGCTTGTCGAAGCCTTCGCGGTCGAAGGCGGGCGACGGCGACTTCACGCCCTCTTCGAGCAGTTGCTTTGCACCCTTGCCATCCTTGCCGCCCTCGAGCAGCAAGGCCGCGATCCGATCCCTGAACAATTCGCGCGCCGAGCCCTCGGAGAGCTTCTCGTACCCGGACGAGAGATGCTCGAACAAGTCCTTGTAGGACCCCGCCATCGACGCGAACAGCGTCGCGGTCTTGTCGAAGTGCGATTCGACCTCGCGCTTGTAGCCGGAGATCTCCTCCTTCTGACGCGAGTTCTCCGACTCGAGCGCCTCGAGCTGCTTCTTCGCACCACTGAATTGACGGCCGACGAAGAAGCCGATGAGGGCGGCGGCGAGCACCGCAACGATTGCCAACAGCCACGCTGTCTGTTCAGTCATGTTCTCTCCCCTATGTTCGTTCCGGATCGACTCGCGGACCTGCCCGCAAGGCACGCCCGGGCGCAAACGACGCGATGGGCGAGCCTGGTGGATTCGATGCCGGCCGCCGTCGCGGGCTTGCCGACGGGACCAGTATAGCGAGCATCGCCGGAGCAGACATGCGCTCGGCGCGACGCCGATCTTGCGACAGGTGTACGACAGCGCGCGGGGGGACTGCCGAGCCAGCTCAGTCGACGACGCTCACCGCGGTCGGCGCAGGGAACTGCAGGCGGGCGCGCAAGGCCTTGGTGACCTCGATGCGCCCGTCCCCGGCGACCCGCAGGGCATGGTCGATGCCGAAGCGACGCGTCTGCTCGCGCCAGCCCTCGTTGGCGAGATAGGCCGGCTTGCTCGCGGCATCCGACAGCGTGCCGGCGCCCTCGCGCGGCGTGACCAGCACGGTGAGCGACTGCGTGCCCTGCGCAGGCTGGCCGCCGCGGGGGTCGAGCAGGTGAGCGTAGCGCACGCCGTCGAGCTCGAAATAGCGCTGGTAGTCGCCCGAGGTGCCCACGGCCTCGCCGTCGTAGAGCGGCATGGTCGCCAGCGGACCGGGCTCGCGCGGATGCTGGATGCCGATACGCCACGGCTGGTCGCCCTTCTTGCCCAGCGCCATGACGTTGCCGCCGATGTTGATCAGCGCGTTCGCCACGCCCTTGTCGCGCAGGATCGCGGCGGCACGGTCGAGGGCGTAGCCCTTGGCGTAGCCGCCCAGGTCGAGCTGCACGGCGCGGTTGGCGCTGGCGACATGCGTGCCGTCGATGACCAGGTCGGCCATGCGCGGCCGCGCTTCCAGCAGGGCCTGCAGCCTTGCCGCATCGGGCCGTCGCGGCACGAAGGTGTCGGTGTGGAAGCCCCACAGCGCGATCAGGCCGCCGAGCGCGGGATCGAAAAGCTCGTCGCCGGTGGCGGCGATGCGCTGGGCGTCCTTCAGCATGGCGGCAAGCTCCTCGGACACGACGGCCGGCTCGCCACGCGCGATGGCCTCGTTCAGCGCGGTGAGTTCGGACGGCTCCCATGCGTGGTAGGCGCGATGCAGGCGGTCGAACTCGCGCAGCACGGCGCCGGCGGCAGCGTCGGCCTCGGCCTGGTCCTCGCCATAGACGGCGACATCGACCCGCGTGCCGAACACGAAGGCTTCGTGACGGAACACCTGCTGGCGCGAACAGGCGGTCAGCACCAGCGCGCAGACAACGAGCAGCACGCCCGCACGCAAGCGGGCGCCGAGGACGGCCCGGCGCATCAGGCGCAGGCCAGTTCCAGCTTGTCGATCACCAGCGCGGCAACGTCGAAGCCCTGCTGTTCGGCGATCTCGACCATGCAGGTCGGGCTGGTGACGTTGATCTCGGTGAGGTAGCCGCCGATCAGGTCCAGCCCCACGATCAGCAGGCCGCGCCCCCACAGGATCGGCGCAAGGTAGTCGGCGATCTCGCGCTCGCGCGCGGTCAGCGGCATCGCCACGCCGCGCCCGCCGGTGGCCAGGTTGGCGCGCGTCTCACCGGCCTTGAGCATGCGCGCCAGCGAATACGGCACGACCTCGCCGCCGATGATCAGCACGCGCTTGTCACCGTCGCGGATCTCCGGCAGGTAGCGCTGCGCCATGATCGTGCGCCGGCCGTCGGCGGTGAGGGTCTCGACGATGACGTTGCGGTTGGGATCATCCGCCCGTACCCGGAAGATCTGGCTGCCGCCCATGCCATCGAGCGGCTTCAGGATGACGTCGCCGAGTTCGTCGATGAAGGCATGCAGGTCCACCGCGTCGCGCGCCACCTGGGAGGTCGCGGTGAATTGCGGAAACTCGGTGATGGCGAGCTTCTCGGAATGATCGCGGATGGCGCGCGGATTGTTGAAGACCCGCACGCCGGCATGCATCGCACTCTCGAGCAGCCAGGTGGCGGTGACGTATTCGAAGTCGAAAGGCGGGTCCTGGCGCATCAGCACCGCGTCGAAGGCCGCCAGCGGCAAGGCCTCCTCGATGCCGCCCGGCGCGTACCAGGGCTCATCGCCGTCCAGCGGCGTGATCGGCACGCAACGCGCGATCACCACGCCCTCGCGCCAGGTCAGCGCCGGACGCTGGATGGACCAGATCTCGTGGCCGCGCGCCGCGGCGGCGCGCATCATGGCGACACTGGAATCCTTGTAGGCCTTGAGCCCGTCGAGCGGGTCGAGGATGAAGGCAAGCTTTAGGCGACGGGTCATGTTCGTTTCCGATTGCGGGTATGGTTCTCGGGAATCAGCAACAACTTCGCGGCGTCGGGACAGATGCGTTCGACCGCCGCCTGCGCGGCCTGCACGCACGGCGGCATGAAGGCGCCGTTGAGCTTGTTGAAGCCGCCCGGAAACAGGTCCAGGTCCACCGGCGCGGGCGTGAAGCCGGCATTTCGCAGGTCGGTCGAGGCGTAGAACGGCGGCATGTGGTCCTGCCACTGCGCGCGAAACCCATTCTCGATGTCGGGAGCACTGTCGAGGAACTGCCTCTCGCGTTCGAGAAGCGGCCCCGTCAGCGCGGTCCTCAGGTGCGGAACCATTTTTCTGTCTCTGCGTGCCTCGGCGCGGCAGCCGCCGCGACGGGTGAAGTGGCCGGAATCTTACACCAACGGCGCGCGCCGGCCGCCGAGCCCCTACAGCCGCCGTCCTTCAGCGGCAGGCAGCGCTGGTCCTTGACGACCTCCATCACCACATAGGTATGCGTCTGCTTGACGCAGGGCAACTCGGAGATCCGC
>JBFGUQ010000317.1:0-3691 GCA_041565515.1 Rhodocyclaceae bacterium
AAGGCGTGATCACCGTCGAGGACGGCAAGTCGCTGAACAACGAGCTCGACGTCGTCGAGGGCATGCAGTTCGACCGCGGCTACCTGTCGCCGTACTTCATCAACAGCCCCGAAAAGCAGATCGCGGTCCTCGAGAACCCGTACGTCCTTCTGCACGACAAGAAGATCAGCAACATCCGTGACCTGCTGCCGGTGCTCGAGCAGGTGGCCAAGGCTGGCCGTCCGCTGCTGATCATCGCCGAGGACGTCGAAGGCGAGGCGCTCGCGACGCTGGTGGTGAACAACATCCGTGGCATCCTCAAGACCTGCTCCGTCAAGGCACCGGGCTTCGGCGACCGTCGCAAGGCCATGCTCGAGGACATCGCCATCCTGACCGGCGGCCAGGTGATCGCCGAGGAAGTCGGCCTGACGCTGGAGAAGGCCACGCTGGAAGATCTGGGCCAGGCCGCCCGCATCGAGATCGGCAAGGAGAACACGACGATCATCGACGGCGCCGGCGAGACGGCCGCGATCGAGGCACGCGTCAAGGCGATCCGCCAGCAGATCGACGAGGCCACCTCCGACTACGACCGCGAGAAGCTGCAGGAACGCGTGGCCAAGCTGGCCGGCGGCGTGGCAGTGATCAAGGTCGGTGCCGCGACCGAGGTCGAGATGAAGGAAAAGAAGGCACGCGTGGAAGATGCGCTGCACGCCACCCGCGCCGCGGTGGAAGAGGGCATCGTCCCGGGCGGCGGCGTCGCGCTGCTGCGTGCCCGTGCCGGCCTGAGCGGCCTCAAGGGCGACAACCACGACCAGGACGCCGGCATCAAGATCGTGCTGCGCGCGATGGAGCAGCCGCTGCGCGAGATCGTCGCCAACGCCGGTGACGAGGCCTCGGTGGTGGTGAACCGGGTTGTCGAAGGCAAGGGCAACTACGGCTACAACGCCGCCACCGGCGAGTACGGCGACATGGTCGAGATGGGCGTGCTGGACCCGACCAAGGTGACCCGTACCGCGCTGCAAAACGCCGCGTCCGTTGCCGGCCTGATGCTGACCACCGACTGCATGGTCGGCGAGCTGGCCGAAGACAAGCCGGCCATGGGCGGCATGCCGGGCGGCATGGGCGGCATGGGCGACATGGGCATGGGCATGTAATGTCCGTCGCCGCAACCTGAGTTCATCCAGGTGCAGCAGGATGGCCCCGCTTCGGCGGGGCCATCTGCGTTTACGCGGCGGCTGCATTAGCGCAGCCGGGCGCGAGCATGCCGGAATGCCGGCCGGGGCTGATGCCGCCGCGCGGCGCAGGGTCAAGCGTGGGATAATCCGACGGTTCGGAAAAAAGCGGCGGGGAGCGACCGCCCGAGGGGCTGGCCGCTCCCCGAAGCGCCGGCCGACTGGGTCGTGGCGCTTCCGATGACCGGACAAAAGGAGAACAGCGGGACTCATCCTAGGTGGGTCCGCTTACACGCAACTTACAACCGGACTCCGCATGCGTATCCTGCTCGCCGAAGACGACCGCGTGATTGCCGACGGTATCGGTCGTGCGCTCAGGCGCGGTGGCTATGCGCTCGATCACGTCGATAACGGCGTCGATGCCGACGCCGCCCTGTGTTCCCAGCCCTACGACCTGCTCATCCTCGACCTCGGCCTGCCGCGGCTGAACGGGATCGAGGTGCTCAAGCACCTGCGTTCACGCAAGTCGGCGTTGCCGGTGCTGATCCTCACCGCCCAGGACGGGATCGACGACCGGGTGCGCGGGCTCGACGCCGGTGCCGACGATTACCTCACCAAGCCCTTCGCCCTGCCCGAGCTCGAGGCCCGGGTGCGTGCGCTCACCCGCCGCGGCACCGGCCAGCCGCGCTGCATCGAGGTCGGGCAGCTCGCCTACGACCAGGCCGATCGCGTGCTGAAGATCAACGGCCAGATGGTGGAATTGTCCGCGCGCGAGATCGGCCTGCTCGAGGTGCTGCTGTTGCGCGCGGGGCGGCTGGTGAGCAAGGACCAGCTCGTCGATCACCTGTGCGCCTGGGGCGACGAGGTGTCGAGCAACGCCATCGAGGTGTACGTGCACCGCCTGCGCAAGAAGCTGGAGGAGAGCGACGTCCGCATCGTCACCGTGCGTGGCCTCGGGTACTGCCTGGAAGCGCCGGATGCTGCGTCGGCTGCGAAAGTCTGACAAGTCCGGCGCGGATGCGCGCGAGTCGGGGCCGCCCAATTCCCTCTTCGGTGAGATCCTCGACTGGATGCTCGCGCCGCTGCTGTTCCTGTGGCCGATCTCGATCATCGTCACCCACAACGTCGCCGACAACATCGCCAACCAGCCTTACGACCGGGCGCTGGCCGACAGCGTGCGCGCGCTTGCGCGCCTGGTGACGCTCGAGGGCGATCAGGTCGTGGTGCATTTTCCGGCGCCGCCGCGGGCGCTGTTCCGGCCTGATCAGGACGACGTCGTCTACTACCAGGTGGCGGACGAGGGTGGCCGGACGATCACCGGCGACGGCGAGATCCCGCCGCCGGCGACCGCGCGCTTCGTGCTCGGCGAAGAGGTCCTGTTCCGCGACGAGGTGATCCATGGCGAGGAAACCCGTGTGGCCTACCGGTATCTGCGCCCCGAATCGCCCGATAGCGGTCCGCTGGTGCTGGTGCAGGTGGCCGAGACGCGCAACAAGCGCAGCGATCTCGCCTCGCGCGTGGTCACCGGCGTGCTGCTGCCGCAGTTCGCCATCATCCCGCTCGCGGTGGTGCTGGTCTGGGTGGGCCTGAGCCGCGGCATCGCGCCGCTGAACCGCCTGCAAAGCCTCATCCGTCGCCGCCGCCCGACCGACCTGTCGCCGATTGCCCCGGCGAGCGTGCCCGAGGAGGTGCGCCCGCTGATCGTCGCCTTCAACGACATGATGGCCCGGCTCGAGGAGAACCTGCAGGCGCAGCAGCGCTTCATCGCCGACGCCGCGCACCAGATGCGCACGCCGCTCACCGGGCTGAAGATGCAGACCGATCTCGCCCTGCACGAGACCGACCCCGAGCAACTGCGCGCCTCGCTCGCCCACATCGCCGAGAGCACCGACAACGCCGCCCACCTGATCAACCAGTTGCTGTCGTTGGCGCGGGCCGAGGCGAGCTTCGAGAAGCTGTACGCCGTGGAGCCGGTCGATCTCGCCGCCGTGGTTCGCGAAGTGGCGCAGGAACTGTTTCCGCGCGCTCAGGCCAAGAACATCGACCTCGGCGTGGAGTGCAGCGGACCCAGCCTGCTGGTGGAGGGCAATCCGGTGCTGCTGCGCGAGATGATCAAGAACCTGATCGACAACGCGGTGAAGTACACCCCGCGTGGCGGCAGCGTGACGGCGCGCACGCGCTTCGCCGGCTCGCCGGTGCTCGAGGTCGACGACTCGGGACCGGGCATTCCCGAGGCCGACCGCGAGCGCGTCTTCGAGCGCTTCTACCGCGTCCTCGGCAGCGGCGTCGATGGGTCCGGGCTGGGTCTGCCGATCGTGCGCGAGATCGCCGACCTGCACCGCGCGACCATCACCCTCGACGCCAACCCGGCCGGGCAGGGGACGCTCGCCCGCGTCGTCTTCCCGCGCAGCCACCTGCAGTCGCCGCCACCGGTGCACGGCGATTTCTTCACACTGCCTTGAGCGCATCCCTCGGCAGGTCCCGTTCAGCAAGCGTTAAGAAGTCTTTAAGCTATTGTTATTAAAAGACTTTTATTCCGT
>JBFGUQ010000318.1:0-3684 GCA_041565515.1 Rhodocyclaceae bacterium
GCTGCTTCGCCACCTTGGTACCCGCATCAGGCAAAGCGGGGCAGAATACGCAATGTGGTGCGATGCGGCAAATCTGCCGAAGGCTGCGGTGGAGCCGGTCGTGAGCATTCGTGCCGGATCGAATAACAATGGAATTGGAGCACCTTATGACTGAAGCCACCACCGGAACCGCCACGACGACGCGCTCACGGCGTCTTGTGCGTCCGGCGATGTGGGGGGCGGCGGTGCTGATCGCCGTCGCAGCGATCGCATTCGTGGCGGTCCCGCCGGTGCTGAAGAACTACGCGGTGAAGCTGCTCCGCGATACGCTCGGGCGCGAAGTAAGCATCGAGCGCGTCGGCTTCAACCCGTTCACGCTGACGGCCGAGATCGCCGGCCTGCAGGTGAAGGAGGCCGATGGACAGGCCGAGGCGCTGGGCTTCGACCAGGTGCGTGCCAACGTCGAGATCGAGTCCGTACTGCGCGGCGGCGTGGTGCTGCGCGAACTGGCCCTGGCCGGGCCGCGCGTCAATCTGGTGCTGGGCGACGATGGGCGCCACAACTGGGCGGATGTGGTCGATCGCATCGCCGAGCAGCTCGACACCGAGGACGAGGCGGCAGACGGTCCGCTGTTCTCGGTGGGCAACATCCGGGTCACCGGCGGGCGGGTGAGCGTGCACGACAAGGGGCGCGGCCTCGGCCACGAACTGACCGACATCGACGTCGGCGTGCCGTTCGTGTCCAACCTGCCGGTGCAGGTCGATGTATTCGTCGAGCCGTCGCTGTCGGCCAAGCTCAACGGCGAGCAACTGCAGCTCAGTGCGCGCACCAAGCCGTTCGCGGACAGCCACGATACGGTGCTCGAACTCGCGCTCAAGGAGTTCGATCTTTCTCCCTGGGTGACCTACCTGCCGTTCGAGCCCCGCTTCCGCCTTCCCTCGGCGCTGCTGACGACCAATATCGAGGTCTCGTTCGCGCAGTCGCCCGACGCGCCGCCTGTCGTATCGATGCGGGGCCCCATGCGGATCGACAGGCTCACGCTCCAGGACAAGGCCGGTGCCCCGGTGGCGAGCGTGCCCGAGATCGAGCTCGAGCTCGCCGATGTGCAGCCGCTCATTCGCCGCTGGCATTTCACCCGGCTGCGGCTGATGCAGCCGGAGCTCGACCTCGTCCGGGTCAAGGACGGCGGCCTCAACCTGACTGCCCTGATGCCGGCGGCGAAGGCGCCCGGCGCAAGGGGCCGCAAATCGGCACGCGGCCAGGCCGGGACGAAGGGCAGTGCGGCGGCGCCCGCGCGGGACACCGCAGCGAAGCCGCGCGCCGTCGAGCCGGACTTCCTCCTGGCGGCGTTTCGCATCCGCGACGGCGTGTTGCGCTTCGAGGATCGCAGCCTTGCCGAAACGGTTCGCACCCAGGTGGCAGCGATCAACCTGGACATGCGCGACTTGGCCACGGATGCCGAGGTGCCGGCGCAGATCCGTCTCGACTACGTCAGCGAGGGGGGCGCGAAGTTCAACCACGAAGACCGCCTGCGCCTGAGTCCGTTCGAATTCGAGGGCATGCTGGCTTTCGATCCGATACAGCTCGCGCCTTTCGCGCCCTATCTTTCGGTCGCGCTCCCGGGCGGGGAACTGCGAGATGGCCGGGTCGACGGCGTGCTGCACTACCGGGTGACGCGGGCCGAGGACGGTGCGCCCGAGGTCAAGCTGACCTTCGATCGCCTCGCCGCCCGCGATCTGGCGCTGGCGCTGAAGGGGCAGAAGGACGCGGCGGTGAAGCTGCCACGGCTGGACCTGAGCCAGGCCGTCGTCGATGTCGGCGCCCGTCGCGTAAGCGTGGCCGAACTTGGCGTCAAAGGGGCGACGGTATCGGCGGTGCGGTCGAAGAACGGCAAGCTCGACCTGATGGGTCTCGTCGGCAAGCCCGCGGCGAAGG
Organism: Rhodocyclaceae bacterium; assembly: GCA_041565515.1. GTDB lineage: Bacteria > Pseudomonadota > Gammaproteobacteria > Burkholderiales > Rhodocyclaceae > Thauera. Next base: position 1,915 of record JBFGUQ010000318.1, read on the forward strand.
AGCAGTCGGCCGGTCCGGCATGGGAACTGGCGGTGGATCGGCTGGCGCTGCAGGTGGACGCGCTTCGGTTCGAGGACCGCAGCGCATCCAAGGCGGTGGTCACCGTCGTCGATGGTCTCGACCTCAAGCTCGAGGCGTTCTCCTCGGCGAAGGGAAATGCGGCCAGGCTGGAGCTCGAGTCGCGAATCAACGAGAGCGGCACGCTGGGCGCGCGCGGGAAGCTGGTGCTCGAACCGCTAGAGGCCGAGCTCGAGCTCGATCTGCGTGGGGTCGATCTGCTCCCCTTGCAGCCCTACCTGCTGGAACGGTCCAAGATCGCGATCTCGCGCGGCACTCTCACCGCGAGTGGCGCGCTCGAACTGCGGACCGCGAGCGAGGGCGGCCTGGCCGCCAGCTTTCGCGGCGATCTCGGCGTGGCGGACTTCGCCTCGGTGGACAAGCTCGACGCCACCGACTTCCTGCGCTGGCGCACGCTGCGCCTGGCAGGCATCGAGGCGAGCCTGGCACCGCTCTCGCTCGACGTCGAGAAGCTCGCGCTGGAGGACTTCCATACCCGCCTCATCCTGGATGAACAGGGCCACTTGAACCTGCGCGAGATCCAGGCGCAGGAGGCCGTGGTGGCGGTCGAACAGGGTGCCGGCGAGGCGCCGAGCAGCGCAGCGGCGCCCGATGGCGGCGCCCGGGACACGATCGAAGCGGCGCCGCCGGTCCAAGCCCTGCCGCCGATCCGAATCGGCCGCATCGATCTCAAGGGCGGCAACATCGCCTTCAGCGATCGCTTCATCCGGCCCAGCTACGATGCGAACCTCACCGACATGGCCGGCGAACTCGTCGGCCTGTCTACCGATCCGGCCACGCTCGCCAAGCTGGCGCTGAGCGGCAAGGTAGACCGGGCGGCGCCGGTCGAGGTGACGGGCGAATTCAATCCCTTTCGCCAGGACCGCCACCTGGACATCGTCGCCACGGTCAAGGATTTCGAGCTGAGCGCGGTGTCGGGCTATTCGGCCAAGTACGTGGGCTACGGCATTGCGCGAGGGAAGCTGTCCGCCGAGCTGAACTACAAGATCGTCGATCGCGAACTCACCGCCAGCAATCAGATCTTCCTCGACCAGCTCGACTTCGGCGATGCGGTCGACAGTCCCGACGCGGTGGACCTGCCGGTGCGCCTGGCCGCGTCCCTGCTGAAGAACAGTCGTGGCGAGATCGATCTGCACCTGCCGATCAGCGGCACCCTCGACGATCCGCAGTTCAGCGTCCTCGGCCTGGTGGGGAGGGCCCTCGCCAATGTCGTCGGCAAAGCCGCCACGGCGCCGTTCGCGCTGCTCGCTTCGGTCCTCGACGGCGCCGAGGAGTTGTCGGAACTCGACCTCGCCCCGGGTGCGGTCGCGCCGGGGCCGGCGCAGGAAGAGAAGCTCGAGACGCTCGGCAAGGTGCTGCGTGACCGGCCCGCGCTCCGTCTCGAAATCGCCGCAGTGGCCGATCCGGTCGTCGATGCCGAGGGGATCAAGCAGGCCAGGTTGCGGCAACTGGTGCGCGCCCAGAAGATCAAGGCAATGATCGCCCGCGGCATCGCCGCGCCCGCGGTCGATGAAGTCACGGTCGGCCCGGACGAGTATCCCGATCTGCTGCAGGAGGTCTATCGCGAGGCCGAGTTCGACAAGCCCAGCAATATCCTCGGCATCGTCAAGGAACTGCCGCCGGCCGAGATGGAAGCCCTGATCCTCGCCAATACGGCCGTGGCGGAGTCGCAATTGCGCGCGCTCGCCCAGC
>JBFGUQ010000319.1:0-3674 GCA_041565515.1 Rhodocyclaceae bacterium
CCGACGACGAGGCCCTGGTCCCGATCGGCGAGGCCGCCGTGCTGCGGCGCGGGCAGGACGTCACCCTGGTGTCGTATGCGAAGACGGTTCCGGTGTGCCTGCAGGCGGCCGATACGCTCGCCGGGCTCGGGATTGCGGCCGAGGTGATCGACCTGCGCACGATCAAGCCGCTGGACGCGGCGACCGTGCTCGCCTCGGTGCGGCGCACCGGACGCCTCGCCGTGGTGCACGAGGCCAGCGCCAGCTGCGGCGTCGGCGCGGAGGTCGCCGCCCTGGTCGCCGAGCACGCTCTCGACAGCCTCGAGGCACCGGTGCAGCGCCTCACCGGCCCCGACGCCCCGCCACCGGCGAGCTTTCCGCTGGAGCAGGCCTTCGTCCCCCGCGTCGAGGATGTCGTGGCGGCCGTGCGCCGGCTGGCGATTCCTCAGTGCAGCGCGGCGTAGATCTGCTCGGCAAGCCTGCGGCTGACGCCATCGACGCGGCAAAGGTCCTGGACGGTGGCGTTGCGCACACCGTCCAGGCCGCCGAAGGCCGCGAGCAGGTTGCGCCGGCGCGACGGCCCGACGCCGGGAATGTCCTCCAGCTTCGAGCCGACACGCGTCTTGCCGCGGCGTGCGCGGTGGCCGCTGATGGCGAAGCGGTGGGCCTCGTCGCGGATCTCGACGATGAGGTGCAGCGCGGCGGAGTCGCCGCCGAGCGCCAGGCCTTCCCGGCCGTCCGGGAAGATCAGGGTCTCGAGCCCGGCCTTGCGCCCTTCTCCCTTGGCGACGCCGACCATCGCCACCGCTTCGAGCCCGACCTCGGCGAGAATGGCACGCGCCGCACTCACCTGCCCCTTGCCGCCGTCGATGAGGATGAGGTCGGGACACACGCCCTCGCCGGCGGCGACCTTGCCGTAGCGACGCTCCAGCGCCTGGCGCATGGCGGCGAAATCGTCACCGGGGGTGATGCCGCCGATGTTGTAGCGGCGATACTCGGCGCGCTTCATCGCCCCGGCCTCGGCCACCACGCAGGAGGCGACGGTAGCCTCGCCCATGGTGTGGCTGATGTCGAAACATTCGATGCGCTGCGGCGCCTCGGGCAGCTCGAGCGCCTCGCGCAGGGCTTCGAGGCGCTGCTCGATGCGCCCGGTGTCGCGGGCGCGCGCCTGGATGGCGAGCCCTGCGTTCTTCTCCGCCATCTCCATCCAGGCCTTCTCGGCCTCGAAACGCGGCGACACCACGCCCGGCGGCCGCTCGGTGATTTCGGCCAGGGTCTCGCGCACCGCCTGCGGCGCCAGGTTCACCAGCACCCGCGCCGGTATCGGGTGCTCGCCGTAGTGTTGCTCGACGAAGGCGACGAGGCTGTCCTGCGCCCCTGAAACCGCGGCCCCGCTTGGGAACTGCGGCCGGTCGCCGAGGTGGCGGCCGCCCCGGACCATGGCGATGTTGACGCAGACGAGGCCGTCCTGCTCGATCGCGGCGAGGACGTCGACGTCCTCGTCCTTGCGGCTGTCGACGAACTGGCGGTGCAGCACCGACTGCAGCACGCGGACCTGGTCGCGGCAGGCAGCGGCCTCCTCGAAGGCGAGCCGCTCGGCGGCTGCCTGCATGCGGCCGCTGAGGTCGTCGATGACTTCGTTCGCCCGCCCATCGAGGAAGCGGGTGGCGAGCCTGACGTCGGCCGCGTAGGCCTCCTTGCCGATCAGGTCGACGCAGGGGCCGGTGCAGCGCTTGATCTGGTGCAGCAGGCAGGGGCGCGAGCGGTTGGCGAAGACGGAGTTCTCGCAGGTGCGCAGGCGGAAGGTCTTCTGCAACAGGTGGATGCTCTCGCGCACCGCGTAGGCATTGGGAAAGGGTCCGAAGTAGCGCGCGCCCTTGGCGAAGGCGCCGCGGTGGTAGGCCAGGCGGGGGAATTCGTCGCCGGAGAGTTCGATGTAGGGGTAGGTCTTGTCGTCGCGAAAGAGGATGTTGTAGCGCGGCGCGAGGCTCTTGATGAGGTTGTTCTCGAGGATCAGCGCCTCGGCTTCCGACCGCGTGGCGGTCACATCGACGCGCACGATCTGCGCGACCATCATGGCGATGCGCGGGCTCGACTGGGTGCGCTGGAAGTAGCTGGAGACGCGGCGCTTGAGGTTCTTCGCCTTGCCGACGTAGAGGACCTTGTCTTCGGCGCCGATCATCCGGTACACGCCGGGCTGTTCCGGCACGTTGCGCAGGAAGGCTTTGGCGTCGAAGGCTGAACTAGGCTCGGGGTTGGTCATGTCGCGGTTGGCGTCGGGTCGGTGCCGGCTTCTTGTGCGGGCGGGTCAATTGCGTGCCGTGCTGCTTTGGCTGCCGGGGCGGGCATTCGTTCTGCCGGCTGCGGAACTCGCCCTGCGAGCTCGGACAGTCCTCGCCGGCGCCACGAACGCCCGCCCCGTTAGCCAGCCCCGTGCCGGCGATGCGGCCGGGCTTCCGGTTTCTTCACGCGTCCTTGCGCGCGGTGTCGATCGGTTCGTTGCCGATCGTACCGGCCGTCATGGTCGCGCCGGACGCGGCTTCGTCGGCGATCGCCAGCACCTCCTCGCGGGCCTTCAGGTAGGGCTGGTGCAATTCGAGCGCGAACGCGTCGGCGAGGTAGGGGGCGGCGGGTCTCGCCGGCGCGAGCGCGGCCAGCCGGGCGAGATTGTCGGCGTCCGGCACGGGCGCCCAGCGATCGAGCAGCTCGGCGGCGAGGTCGGGCCGATTGCACACCAGCAGCATGTCGCAGCCGGCGGCATGGGCGGCCCTGGCACGGCCGACGATGTCGCCGGCGACCTTCGCGCCTTCCATGTTGAGGTCGTCGCTGAAGATCACGCCCTTGAAGCCGAGCCGCTGGCGCAGCACGTCCTTCAGCCAGAAGGACGAAAAGCCGGCGGGATTGGGATCGATGGCCGGGTAGATGACGTGCGCGGGCATGACGCCGGCGAGCTGGCGGCCGAGGCGGTGGCGGTAGGGGGCGATGTCCTCGGCCCACAGGGTGTCGAAGTCGCGCTCGTCGACCGGGATCTCGTGGTGGGAGTCCGCCTCGACGAAGCCGTGGCCGGGAAAATGCTTGCCGACGCAGCCCATGCCGGCTTCGGCCATGCCGGCGACCAGCGCCTGGGCGAGGCTCGCGGTGACCTGGGGGTCGCGGTGGAAGGCGCGGTTGCCGATGGCGCGGCTGACGCCGTAGTCGAGGTCGAGCACCGGCGTGAAGCTGAGGTCGACGCCGTGCGCGAGCAGCTCGGCGGCGAGCACGTAGCCGGTGGCGCGGGCGGCCTCGAGCGCCGCGAGGTGGTCGCGCTCCCACAGCAGGCCGAGGCTGCGCATGGCCGGCAGGCGGGTGAAGCCGTCGGTGCGGAAGCGCTGCACCCTGCCGCCCTCGTGGTCGACGGCGATGATCAGGGCCGGCTCCCGCAGGGCGCGGATGTCGGCGGTGAGCGCGGCGAGCTGCTCGGAGCCGCTGAAGTTGCGTGCAAACAGGATCACGCCGCCGACCAGTGGGTCGCACAGGCGCTGGCGCTCTTCGTCGCCGAGGGCGGTGCCGGCGACGTCGATCATCACCGGGCCGCGCGGAAGCTTGAGGGGTGGCGTCATGTGGTCTCGATCACCGCGAAGGCGACCACGTAGTCGTCCTCGTCGGTCAGGCTGAGGTGGGCGCGCAGTCCGCGCTCGGTCATGAACTCGGACAGG
>JBFGUQ010000320.1:0-3665 GCA_041565515.1 Rhodocyclaceae bacterium
CAGGCCCGACTGCACGCGATGATCGCCAACCGCCCCGACTGGTGCATCTCGCGCCAGCGCAACTGGGGGGTGCCGATCCCCTTCTTCCTGCACAAGGAGACGGGCGAGCTGCATCCGCGCACCGTCGAGCTGATGGAGGAAGTGGCCCGCCGTGTGGAGAAGGACGGCATCGAGGCCTGGTTCAGGCTCGACGCCGCCGAATTGCTCGGCGAAGAGGCCGCGCAGTACGACAAGATCAACGACACGCTCGACGTCTGGTTCGACTCCGGCACCACGCACTGGCACGTGCTGCGCGGTTCGCACAGCGACGGCCACCCCGAGGGACCGCGCGCGGACCTCTATCTGGAGGGCTCCGACCAGCACCGCGGCTGGTTCCACTCGTCGCTCCTCACCGGCAGCGCGATCGATGGCCACGCGCCTTATCGCGGCCTGCTCACGCACGGCTTCGCCGTCGACGGCCAGGGCCGCAAGATGAGCAAGTCGCTGGGCAACGTCGTCGTGCCGCAGGAGGTCACCGGCAAGCTCGGTGCCGAGGTGCTGCGCCTGTGGGTGGCCTCCACCGACTATTCGGGCGAGCTGTCGATCAGCAAGGAGATCCTCGACCGCGTCGTCGAGGTCTATCGCCGCGTGCGCAACACACTGCGCTTCCTGCTCGCCAACACGGCCGACTTCGACATCGAGAAGGACGCCGTGCCACTCGAGCAGTGGCTGGACATCGACCGCTATGCACTAGCCTTCACCCGCCAGCTCGCGCAGCAGGCGGAAGCCGACTACGCCCGGTTCGAGTTCCACCGCATCGTCCAGGGCCTGCAGGTGTTCTGCGCCGAGGACCTCGGCGCCTTCTACCTCGACATCCTCAAGGACCGCCTGTACACGACCAAGGCCGATGCGCTGCCGCGCCGCGCAGCCCAGACCGCCCTGTGGCACATCACGCAGACGCTGATCAAGCTGATGGCGCCGATCCTGTCCTTCACCGCCGAGGAGGCGTGGGCGGTGCTGCACCCGGGGGCCGACGACAGCGTCATGTTGCATACTTTCCACGCCCTGCCGGCGCAGGAAGGCGAGGCCGGCCTCGTCGCCCGCTGGGAGGCGATTCGTGGCGTGCGCGCCGACGGCCTCAAGGTCATCGAGGCGCTGCGCACCGAAGGCAAGGTGGGCTCCTCGCTGCAGGCCGAGCTCGAGATGCGCCTCACCGCCGACAAGTTCGCGGCGATGCGCAGCCTCGGCGACGACCTGCGGTTCGTCACCATGACCTCGGCCGCCACGCTTCACGAGGTTGCCGCGGCCGAAGAGGAGCGCGTCTCGGCAACGCCCAGCAGCGCGCACAAGTGCGAGCGCTGCTGGCACTACGCGGACAGCGTCGGCCACCATGCGGAGCACCCGACGCTTTGTGGGCGTTGCGTGAGCAATCTGTTCGGCGACGGCGAGAAGCGGTCCCATGCCTGAGCACCGCACCGGGCAGCCGCCCCGCGACGATCGCCCTGCCTGGCGCGCGATGGCGCCCTGGCTCGCCCTCGCCGCGATCGTCGTCGGCCTGGACCAGCTGAGCAAGTCCGTGGTGCTTGCCGAACTGCACTATGGCGAGCGCATCCCGGTGACTGGCTTCTTCGATCTGGTGCTGGTGTTCAACCCGGGCGCGGCCTTCAGCTTCCTGGCGGACCATTCCGGCTGGCAGCGCTGGTTCTTCACCGGCCTGGCGGTGGTGATCTGCGGCTGGCTGCTGGCGCTGATGCACCGCCATCGATCCGAGCGCATGCTGCCGATGGCCTTTGCGCTGATCATCGGCGGCGCGGTCGGCAACGTCATCGACCGCCTGGTGCATGGCGCCGTCGTCGATTTCCTCTACTTCCACGCCGGCCGCTACGGCTGGCCGGCCTTCAACCTTGCCGACGCCGCCATTTCCGCGGGGGTCGTGCTGATGCTGTGGGGACAGTTCCGCAGCGACGGGCGCGGCAAGACCCACCCGACCCCGGAGAACCCATCTTGAGCCAGACCGTCGAAGCCAATAGCCTCGTAACCCTGAACTATCGCATCACCCTGCCCAACGGCCAGCCGCTGATCAGCACCTTCGACAGCACCCCGGCGACCCTGCAGCTGGGTGCAGGCGAGATGCTTCCGGCCATGGAACAGTTGCTCGTCGGCCTCGAACCGGGCACCCACCACGTCTTCGAGCTCGAGCCCGAGAATGCCTTCGGCCCGCATCGCACCGAACTGGTCGAACGCGTGAAGCGCGAGCACATGCCGGAGGAGCAGATCGAGGCCATGAGCATCATGGAGTTCACCGCGCCCGACGGTTCGCGCTATTCGGGTCTCGTGCGCGAGATCGACGAGCAATCCGCGCTGATCGACTTCAACCATCCGCTCGCCGGCAAATCCATCCGCTTCGAGGTGGAAGTGATCGGCGTGCTGTAAGCCCCCCGGCGGCCCCAAGAAGGGAACAGACATGAACGACAAGGAAATCCTGCTCGCCAACCCGCGCGGCTTTTGCGCCGGCGTGGAGCGGGCCATCGAGATCGTCGAACGCGCGCTGGCGCGCTTCGGCGCGCCGATCTACGTGCGCCACGAAGTCGTGCACAACAAGTTCGTCGTCGACGATCTGCGCGCCAAGGGCGCGGTCTTCGTCGAGGAGCTCGAGGAAGTGCCGGCGGGCAACACGGTGATCTTCAGCGCACACGGCGTCTCGCAGGCGGTGCGCGACGAGGCCGAGCATCGCGGCCTGCGCGTTTTCGACGCCACCTGCCCGCTCGTGACCAAGGTGCATCTGGAAGTGGGCCGCATGCGTGAACAGGGCCGCGAGATCGTCATGATCGGTCACAAGGGCCATCCGGAGGTCGAGGGCACGATGGGCCAGGTGAAGGACGGCATCCATCTGGTGGAATCGGCCGACGACGTCGCCAGGCTGCAGGTCGCCGACCCCGACAAGCTCGCCTACGTCACGCAGACCACCCTGTCGGTCGACGATGCGGCGGGGATCGTCGCCGCCTTGCGCGGTCGCTTCCCGAACATCGTCGGTCCGAAGAAGGACGACATCTGCTATGCGACGCAGAATCGACAGGATGCGGTCAAGTTCATGACGCCACATGCCGACGTGGTGTTCGTCGTCGGCTCGCGCAACAGTTCCAACTCCAACCGCCTGCGCGAAGTCGCCGAACTGCGCGGCGTGCCCGCCTATCTGGTGGACAACGCGGACGGCATCGATCCCGCCTGGATCGAAGGCAAGCGCCGCGTCGGCGTCACCGCAGGGGCGTCGGCGCCGGAGGTGCTGGTGATGGAAGTGATCGAGCGCCTGAAGCAGTTCGGTGGTGGCTCGGTGCGCAACCTCGATGGCGTACCGGAGAAGGTGACCTTCCCGCTGCCCAAGGACTTGCAGGAAGCGCGCTGAGTTGCTGAGTTGCTGGCTTGCCGAGTTGCTCGGTTGCTTGCGACCGACGGCTCTGCCTCGAATCGCGCCGCACGGGGCATTCGCGCCGGCGGCTGCGGAACTCGCTCGCTGCCGCTCGCTCAGACAGTCCTCGCCGCCTCTGCGAACGCCCCGCACGTCGCTTGCGCTGCGGGACGGTCACGGCCTCGTTAACAAGAAAAGCTGGACGCCCGAGTTGTGTGCGTCAAGTTGTGCAATTTGGTGATCAGGTAGTCGGCTGACTGTCGTCCGTGATGGTCGGCAC
>JBFGUQ010000321.1:0-3650 GCA_041565515.1 Rhodocyclaceae bacterium
GAGAGCCACTGGCGCCCGGCGGTGGCGAGCGTGCTGCTCATCGCCCTGTGGATCGTGAGCGCGCTCAGGATGTTCTGGACCTGGTGGCTCGTCGCGGTGTGGGCCGTCGGCCTCGCCGCGATCGGCGTCATCATGTGGGGCGGGGTGCTCGGGCTTGCCTACGTCGAGAACGAGCGCTGGGGCGGGTTGATTCTCACCCTGCTGCTCACCACCTTCGGCGTCGCACTCGCCTTTCCGCTCGCCATCCTGCTCGCGCTCGGCCGGCGCTCGTCGATGCCGGTGATCCAGGGGCTGTGCGTCGGATTCATCGAGTTGATCCGCGGCGTGCCGCTGATCTCGCTCTTGTTCATGGCCTCGGTCATGCTGCCGCTGTTCCTGCCCGAGGGCCTGACGATCAACAAGCTTCTGCGCGCGCAGATCGCGCTGGTCGTCTTCTGCGCCGCGTATCTCGCGGAAGTGATCCGCGGCGGGCTGCAGGCGATCCCCAAGGGGCAGTACGAGGCGGCCGAGGCGCTCGGGCTCTCGTACTGGCGCAAGACGCTGCTCGTGATCCTGCCGCAGGCGCTCCGGATTTCGATCCCGCCGATCGTGAACAGCGTGATCGCGTTCTTCAAGGACACCTCGCTCGTGCTGATCATCGGGCTCTTCGACCTGCTGTCCACGATCAAGGTGGCGCTCACCGAGCCAGCGTGGACGGGATTCGGGGTGGAGGCGTACCTTTTCGCTTCGCTGGTGTATTTCACTTTCTGCTTCGCGATGTCGCGCTACAGCCAGGACCTGGAGCGGGACCTCGCCAAGGCGGAGGAGGGCAGGCGGCGGTGAGCGAGGCTCCGATGATCGAGTTGCGCAAGGTCAACAAGTGGTTCGGCGACTTCCACGTGCTGAAGGATGTCGACCTCGCGGTCGGCCGCGGAGAGAAATACGTCGTATGCGGCCCGTCGGGCTCCGGCAAGTCCACCATGATCCGGCTGGTGAACCGGCTGGAGGCGCACCAGTCCGGGCAGGTGATCGTCGACGGCGTGGAGCTGACCGACGACCTGCGCCGGATAGACGCGATCCGGCGCGAGGTGGGCATGGTGTTCCAGAGCTTCAATCTCTTCCCGCACCTGACCGCGCTCGAGAACCTCACGCTCGCGCCGCTCTGGGTGCGCGGCACGCCCAAGCGCGAGGCGGAGGACCTGGCGATGCAGCTTCTCGAGCGCGTGCGCATTCCCGAGCAGGCGCACAAGTACCCCGGGCAGCTATCCGGCGGCCAGCAGCAGCGCGTGGCGATCGCGCGCGCGCTCGCGATGCGCCCGAAGATAATGCTGTTCGACGAGCCGACCTCGGCGCTCGATCCCGAGATGATCAAGGAGGTGCTCGACGTGATGATCGAGCTCGCCCGCGAGGGCATGACCATGGTCGTCGTGACGCACGAGATGGCGTTCGCGCGCACGGTCGCCGACCGCGTCGTGTTCATGGACGAGGGCGAGATCGTCGAGTCTGCGCCGCCCGGGCAGTTCTTCTCCTCGCCGAAGACCGATCGCGCGAAGCTCTTCCTGAGCCAGATACTCGGACACTGAAAAGCAAGGAGGAAGGAGGAAGGAGGAAGGAGGAAGGAGGAAGGAGGAAGGAGGAAGGAAGAAGGGAGAAGGAGGAAGGAAGAAGGAAGAAGGAAGAAGGAAGAAGGAAGAAGGGAGAAGGGGGAAGGCGGAGCGATGAACGGCGGGCGGCAGAATCGTAGGGCGCGGCTTCAGCGCGCCGCCACGGCGGAAGGATCCAAGCACGGGCGCCGTGCTGCAGTGGCATTGCGCCGTTCGTTGACAAACCAATGCCCACGTGGAAAATGAGGCGCCTACGCGTATCGCGCCGCGCACCCTGCAGGCCGTGTGCCGCATGATGGACTTCGGCCGGCCGTGACCAGAACACTCAGGAGGATCGATGTCAGCTACTCACAAGGCCGCGCGCGCCGCGCTGGCGTTTGCCGTTTGCGTGGTCACCGCCGGTGCCGCGATGGCGCAGTCCTACCCGAGCAAGCCGATACGCTTCGTCCTGCCGTTTCCGCCCGGCGGCGGCACCGACATCCTTGGCCGTATCCTGGCTCAGAAGCTCTCCGACGCGGTGGGCCAGCCGGTCATACCCGAGAACCGTCCGGGCGCGGGCGGCAACGTCGGCACGGAGTATGCGTCCCGCCAGCCGCCGGACGGCTACACCATCGTCATCTGCGCGCCGTCGATCGCGATCAGCCCGAGTCTCTATTCGAAACTCAACTACAAGCAGAGCGATCTCACGCCGATCATGCGGATCGCATCGATCCCGAACGCGTTCGTCGTGCACCCGGTGGTGCCGGCCAGGACGGTGAAGGAGCTGATCGCCCTCGCCCGCAGGAATCCCGGCAAGCTCAACTTCGGCACCGGTGGGGCCGGCACGTCGAACGATCTCGCGGCGCGCTACTTCCTCAGCGAGAACAAGCTCGACGCTCTGATCGTCCCGCACAAGGGCGTGAACCAGGCAACCATCGCGCTTCTTGGCGGACAGGTCGACATGGTGGTCGTCGGCGTGGCCACCTCGGCGCCGCACGTCAAGGCGGGCAAGCTCCGCGCGCTTGCCACCCTGACGACCGAGCGCACCGACACGTTTCCGGACGTGCCGACGATCGTCGAAGCAGGCCTGCCGTGGTTCACCGTCGATACGTGGTACGTGCTGATGGCTCCGGCGGGCACGCCGCCCGAGATCATCAACCGGCTGAACGCGGAGTTCACGAAAATCGTGAAGTCGCCCGAAACCCGCAAGCAGCTCGCGGGGCGCGGCGCGGATCCGGTCACCAGCACGCCGGAGGAAGCGGCCCAATTCATCAAGAGCGAGACCGAGCGCTGGGGCAAAGTCGTGCGCGAGGCGGGGGCGCGCGCCGATTGAGAGGCAACGCAAGAAACGAACCATCGACGAGGGAGTGAACCGTGAAGAAGATACTTGAAGCAGTGACGATCGCCGCTTGCGCGGCCGCAGTTCTCGCGCCTGCGCCAGCCGTGGCCCAGCAATATCCCACGCGTCCGATACGCCTGATCGTGCCGTTCGCGCCGGGCGGGCCGACCGACACCATCGCGCGCATCGTCGGCCAGCAGCTGACCGAGCGGCTGGGCCAGCAGATCGTGGTCGACAACCGCGCCGGCGCCGGCGGCAACATCGGCATGGGGCTTGCGGCGCGCGCGCCGGGCGACGGCTACACCGTGCTGCTGGTGAGCTCGAGCTTCGTGGTCAACCCGTCTTTGTACAACGAGATTCCCTACGATCCGTTCAAGGACCTGATTGCGGTGTCCAATCTCGCGGCATCCCCCAACGTGTTCACGGTTCACCCGAGCACGGCAGTAAAGTCCGTTGCCGACCTCATCGCGTACGCGAAGGCGAATCCGGGCAAGGCCAATCTGGCGACGCCGGGGATCGGCACCACGCCAGACCTGTCAGTGCGGCTGCTCGCGCTGACGGCGAAGATCGACCTGCAGGCGGTGCCCTACGGCGGTGCAGGCCCTGCGGTGGCGGCGATCGTCGGCAACCAGGTGCCGTTCGGCTGCACCGCGATGCCGCCCACGACGCCGCACATCACCGCGGGGCGCCTGCGGGCGCTTGCCGTCACCTCGGCGAAGCGCTCCGAGGCGCTGCCCGATGTCCCGACC
>JBFGUQ010000322.1:0-3640 GCA_041565515.1 Rhodocyclaceae bacterium
CGACCCGGATACCTATCTGCCGCTCGAGTTCGTCTATGACCGCGGCTATCCGGCCGACGCCGCGCGGCTGTGCCCCGGCTGGCTGGCCGCGCTGGAACCACGGGCACGCGCCTGCCCGGCCTGCGGGACGCTGCCCTTGTCTGCGGAAGAGCGGCGGCGGGCGCGGACGATCTGCCCGCTCGGCTTCTGGTCGCTGCAGAAGGTCATCGAGCGCCTCGACCCGGCAGATGCCGCCAATGCCTCGACGCCGCGGCCCGGACGCCGCAACCTGCCGGCAATCGATTCGGTCCTGTTCGCGAGCAGCCATCGCGTGCCCGCAGACGAGCGCGAGGCGACCTGGACCGCGCTGCAGCGCGCGGTGGCAAGACCGGTGCTTGCCCATCACTGGGACGAGTGGTTCGAGGCGGTCAAGCACTCTCCGCCGCTGCTGGTGGCGCTGCCGCATCATGATGTCGAGGCGGTCGAGGACTTCCTCGAGATCGGCGACGAGGCGCTCGGTACCGATCTGGTGCGGTTGCGGCGCGGCCAGATCCGGCGCGAATATGTGAACCCCGACGGGCGCGATCCCGGGCCGATCCTGCTTCTGCTCGGTTGCCGCACCGGCGCGCAGTCCGAACTCGGCTACGTCCAGCTGGTGCGCGAGTTCCAGCAGCTGAAGACCTCGATCGTCCTCGGCACGCTGGCCCAGATCCTCGGACGCCATGCCGCCCCGCTGGCGCGCGAACTGGTCGAACAACTGGTCGCGGTGGACGATCCGCGGGCGGATTTCGGCACCCTGATGCGCCGGGTGCGGCGGCGCATGCTGGCGCGGGGCTACCTGATGGCGCTGTGCCTGGTGGCACTCGGCGATGCCGAATGGCACCTGACGCCGCTGCCGCGCCCGGCCCCCGGCGTGGCCTGAGAGGAGGAAAGGATGTTCCGCATAGAGATGCTGCCTGCCGCGCACGGCGACTGCCTGTGGATCGAGTACGGCAGCGGGACACAGATTCGAAGGATCCTGGTCGATGGCGGGCCGGCGCACGGCTACCCGGCCTTGCGCGAACGCATCCTGCACCTGCCCGCGAGCGAGCGCCGCTTCGAGCTGCTGCTGATCACCCACATCGATGCGGATCATATCGAGGGCGCCATCCGGCTGCTGCTCGACGCCGAGGCGCTGCAGTGCCGCTTCGAGCGCATCTGGTTCAACGGCCGCGACCAGCTCAACAAGGTGCCCGATCCCGCCGGGCAGGCGCTGGGTGCGCTGCAGGGCGAGATCCTCGGCATGCTCATCGCCGACTACGAGGCGCGCGCCGGCGTGCCGGTGTGGAATCTCGGCTTCCATCGCGGCCTGGCCGCGATCGACCGCAGCACCGACAGCCTGCCGGCGGCGGAGTTGCCGGGCAACTGCCGGCTCACGCTGCTGTCACCGGATTTCGACCGCCTGCTCGAACTCAAGGACAAGTGGGCGGCCGAACTGCGCAAGGCGCGAATCACCTCGGGCGACGAGGCTGCCCTGCGACGCAAGCTGGAGGAGAGCCGCAGCCTGCGGCCGCTCGGCGACGTGCTCGGCGCCGAGGACGGCGAGGACGCGATGCAGGGCCGATTCGAGGTCCCGGCAGCCGACGACCGCGACCTCGACGCCGGCCTGGAGGATACCCTCGGCGCGGGCAGCGGCGAGCCTGGCGCCGATGCCTCCTTCGGCGGCGACGGGAGTGCGGCCAACGGCAGCAGCATCGCCGTGCTGCTGGAGTATCCCGCCGACGAGCCCGAGGTTCGACTGCTGCTCGCAGGCGACGCCTGGCCCTCGGTGCTCGAGGCCTCGATCGACCGCCTGCTGCCGGCACCCGGCGCCAGACTGTCGATCACCGGCTTCAAGCTGCCGCATCACGGCAGTGTCGCCAACATCAGCGAATCGCTGCTGGGCAAGCTCAGTTGCAAGCACTACCTGGTGTCGACCAGCGGCGCCATCTTTCGCCATCCGCACGTACGCTGCATCGAACTGCTGCTCGAGGCCCATGCCGGGCCGGGCAAACCGCGCCTGCATTTCAACTACCTGACCAAGACCACCGCGGCCTGGAGCGAGCAGGAAGATCAGCGGGCACGGCGCTACGAGGCCTTTCATCCGAAGGGCGTGTCGCTCGTCCTTTGAGGCCGCCGCGGGCACCGTTTCCGCCGCGCTTGGCTTACCATCGCGATTCTGTCGCGGATCGAGGGAGGAGCAATCATGAAGACGTCGCTGGTATTGACCCTGATCGGACCCGACCGCCCCGGGCTGGTGAGCGCGGTGGCCGCGCGCGCCAGCGCGGGCGGGGCGAACTGGATGGAGAGCCGCATGTCGCAACTGGCCGGGCAGTTCGCCGGCGTGGTGAGGCTGGAGGTCGAAGAGGACGCCGCCCCCCGGCTGGAGGCGGCGCTGCGCGGGCTCGAAACCGAGGGCCTGCGGCTGACGATCGAGCGCGGCCTGGCGTCGCCCGGCCAGGCCTTGCGCACGGTGCAGCTCGATCTCGTCGGCCACGACCGCCCGGGCATCGTGCGCGACATCTCCGCCGTGCTCGCGCGTCATGGCGTCAGCATCGAGGGGCTGGAGACCGAATGCGAGAGCGCGTCGATGTCCGGCGAGATCCTGTTCCGCGCCCGCGCCGAACTCGGCGTCCCGGCCGAGACCTCGCTCGACGCCTTGCGCGACGATCTCGAGGCGCTCGCCAACGAGCTGATGGTCGATCTCGACCTCGACGACGCGGGTGACGCACCGATCGTCGCCGGCTGACGCGGGCGTCGGCCGACGGCCATTGCCCGGCCCGGTTCGCGCGCTCGGCTTGCCCTTCCTCGCCTGCAGCCGGCAGCTTGCCGTCGCCCTGTCGACGATGCTGCTCGAAGGCCTGGCGCCGACAGCACGCCTTGGCTGCTGCCTCGCGATCGTCGCCCGGCTGCGTGCGGGGGTGGAGCTGCAGGTACTGCAGGTGCTGGGCGAGCCCGCGGGGGCGGTTGCGCATGGTTGACGTTTACGTCAACTGTAACTATGGTGCGCGGCTCGAACTTGGAAATTCGGCTGATCCACAAGGAGGATGGCAATGCAGATCGAAGATGGCGTATTCGTCGTGACCGGCGGTGGCTCCGGCCTGGGTGCGGCCACCGCGCGCATGCTGGTGGAGGCGGGCGGCAAGGTCGTGCTGGCCGACGTCAACAAGGAGGCGGGCGAGGCCCTGGCAGACGAACTCGGCGCCGCCGCGGCCTTCGTTGCCACCGACGTCACCGACGAGGCCAGCGCCAAGGCGGCGATCGACCGCGCGGTGTCGGGTTTTGGCGGGCTCAACGGCCTCATCGGCTGTGCCGGCGTGGCGCCGGCGGAAAAGGTCGTCGGGCGCGACGGGCCGCACAGGCTGGAATCGTTCGCCCGCACCGTGAGCATCAACCTGATCGGCACTTTCAACATGATCCGGCTGGCGGCCGACGCCATGAGCAAGGGCGAGGCGGACGGCGGCGGCGAGCGCGGCGTGATCGTCAACACCGCCTCGGTGGCGGCGTACGACGGCCAGGTCGGCCAGGCGGGCTATGCCTCGTCGAAGGCGGGCGTGGTCGGCCTGACGCTGCCGGTGGCGCGGGAGCTGTCGCGCTTCGGCATCCGCGTCATGACCATCGCTCCCGGCATCATGGAAACGCC
>JBFGUQ010000323.1:0-3638 GCA_041565515.1 Rhodocyclaceae bacterium
AGCGCGACGGCGGTGATGCCGATCACCAGCAGGACCTGGGTGTCGTTGCCGAGCGGGACGTCGAACAGGAAGTTCAGCCCGGCGCTCGCCTGCGCCGCTCCGAAGCCGAGCGAGGTCGCCAGCCCGAACAGCGTCGCCAGCACCGCGAGGATGTCGATGATGTGTCCCGGCCAGCCCCATACGCGCTCGCCGAGCAGGGGGTAGAACAGGGAGCGCACGGTCAGCGGCAGGCCCTTGTTGAAGGAGAACAAGGCCAGTCCGAGCGCGAGGACCGCATAGATCGCCCATGGATGCAGGGCCCAGTGGAAGACGGTTGCCGCCATGGCGAGCCGGGAAGCGGCAGCGGCATCGCCGGCCGCCGCACCGAGCGGCGCCCAGTCCGTGCGCGCGCCGTTCTCGACCGCAGTGCCGCCGAAGGAGCTGCCGAAGTGCGACAGCGGCTCCGAGACACCGAAGAACATCAGGCCGATGCCCATGCCGGCGGCGAACAGCATCGAGAACCAGCTCAGGTAGGAGTAGTCCGCCCTCGCCTCGGTCCCGCCGATCCGCACCTTGCCCAGCGGCGACAGCGCGAGTCCCAGGCAGGTGATCACGAAGATGTTGCCGGAGGTGATGAAGAACCAGTCGAGGTTGGACGTCAGCCACACCCGCAGGCCGTTGAACATCGGCTCCACCTGGTTCTGGAAGATCAGGGTCATCAGCACGAACACGACGACCATCAACCCCGAAATCACGAACACGCGGTTGTGGATGTCGAGACCGAAGGGGCCCACGTTGACGATGATGTTGTCCTGACCAATCTGATAGTCGGTCTGGATGGGGTTGACGTGCCCATCCGGGATCATCGGATCCTTTCTCTCTGTCATCTGGATACCCTTGTCATTGTTATGGACGCACCGCAAGGTTTTGCTGCGGCGCAACAGAAGATTATCGCATTAAACGAGACCGCCTGCACCCGGCCCGCACGAAGCGCACCATCCCGGCAAATTCTGAAAAACTCGGCGGACGCGCGCAATCCGAGCGTTTCTGTCGAATTTCCATGCCCCATGGCGGAACACCAGCGCCGAAGCGCTGCCGCATCGAGGCGCGAGCGGCGCCCACTCGGCTAGAATCACGCGGAGTGGAGAGAATCGACATGATCGGCATCCTTCTGGTAACACACGGCACGCTCGGCGAATCCCTCGTCCAGTGCGCCTGCCATGTGCTCAACAAGCGCCCGCCGAAGATCGCCCAGCTCGGCCTGTCGGCGCAGGACGACCCGCTCGACATCCTGCCGCTGGCGCGGCAGATGCTCGCCTGGACCGATAGCGGCCATGGCGTCCTGCTGCTGACCGACATCTATGGCGCGACCCCTTGCAACGTCGCCGCCAAGCTGATCGAGCCCGGTCGGGTGGAGGCCATCGCCGGCGTGAATCTGCCGATGCTGCTGCGCGTGCTGACCTATCGCGAGCGCGACATGAAGACCCTGCTGCAGCGTGCCGTCTCGGGTGGCTGCGACGGTGTGCTGCACATCGACCTCAACTGATTGCCGACGAAAAGAGCAGGAGCAAGCAATGGCGAGAGCCGATGCCGAAATCATAAACAAGCTCGGTCTGCACGCGCGTGCGTCGGCCAAGCTCACCCAGCTCGCCAGCAGCTTCCCCGCCGAGGTCTGGCTGGAGCGCAATGGCCGCCGGGTGAACGCCAAGAGCATCATGGGGGTGATGATGCTGGCCGCAGCCAAGGGGGCCTCGATCACCGTCGAGACCGAGGGCCCGGATGAGGACGAGGCCCTGCGGGCCATCCTCGAACTGATCGCCGATCGCTTCGGCGAGGGGGAGTAAGCGCATGCCCTTCACCCTGCACGGACTGCCGGTTTCGCCGGGCATCGCCATCGGCCACGTGCACCTCGTCTCGCACGCGCTGCTCGAGGTGCATCACTACAAGGTCGCGCCGAAGTACATCGCGGAAGAGCTCGGCCGTCTCGACGACGCCGTCGCCACCGTCCAGGGCGAGCTCGTCGGCCTGAAGGCGGCCGCCACCGCCGGCCATACCCACACCGAGGTAGGCGCCTTCGTCGATCTGCAGCTGATGATGCTGGCCGATCCGCTGCTGATCGACACCGCCCGTGACCTCATCGAGTCGCGCGGCTGCAATGCGGAGTGGGCGCTGGTGCAGCAGATGGAGCACCTGATCGAGCAGTTCCGCCAGATCGAGGACCCCTACCTGCGCGAGCGTCAGGCCGATGTGGTGCAGGTGGTCGAGCGTCTGGTGAAGGTCCTGCATGGCCATCCCGGCCATCCGCCGCCCAAGCGTCGCGGCCTGGGCACCATCGTCGTCGCCCACGACCTGTCGCCGGCCGACACGATCGGTTTTCGCGATCACAACATCTCCGGCTTCGTCACCGACGTGGGCGGCCCCACCAGTCACACCGCGATCGTCGCCCGCAGCCTGTCGATCCCTGCCGTGGTCGGCCTGCACCACATCCGCAGCCTGGTGAAGGACGGCGAACTGCTGATCATCGACGGCACGCGCGGGGTCGCCCTGGTCGACCCCGACGATCAGATCGTCGAGGAATACCGCCTGCGCCGCAGCGAACTCGAGATCGCGCGCTCGAAGCTCAATCGCCTGCGCGACACCCATGCCACCACGCTCGATGGCGAAACGATCAACCTGCTGGCCAACATCGAGGGACTCAAGGACCTGCCCCACGCCAAGGCCGCCAACGCCGACGGAATCGGCCTGTATCGGACCGAGTTCCTCTTCATCGGCCGCGACGACCTGCCCGACGAGGACGAGCAGTACGACGCCTACCGCGCCGTGCTCAAGGCCATGCCGGGCAAGCCGGTGACGATCCGCACCTTCGACGTTGGCGCCGACAAGGCCCTCAAGGGGGTGCAGACCCGCTTCGAGCCCAATCCGGCGCTGGGGCTGCGCGCCATCCGCTACTCCCTGGCCGAACCCAAGATGTTCCGCACGCAACTGCGCGCGCTGCTGCGCGCCTCGGTGCATGGCAAGCTGCAGGTCATGGTGCCGATGCTCGCGCACGCTCAGGAGATCGACCAGACGCTCGCCCTGCTCGAGAAGGCCAAGGCGGAACTGCGTACCGAGGGCATCAAGTTCGACGAGGGCATGCAGATCGGCGGCATGATCGAGATCCCTGCGGCCGCGCTTGCGCTGGGCATGTTCATCCGCCGCCTCTCCTTCCTGTCGATCGGCACCAACGACCTCATCCAGTACGCGCTGGCGATCGACCGCTCGGACGAAGCGGTGGTGCATTTGTACGATCCGCTGCATCCGGCCGTGCTCAAGCTCATCAGCGGCACGATCTCGGCCGGCGCACGTTACGGCCTGCCGGTGTCGGTGTGCGGCGAGATGGCAGGCGACCCGAAGTACACGCTGCTGCTGCTCGGCATGGGTCTGCGCAACTTCTCGATGCATCCGGCCAACATCCTCGCGATCAAGCAACAGGTGCTGCGTGCCGACATCGGCGAGCTCGCGCCCAAGGTGCAGCGCATCGTCAAGATGGACGAGCAGGCGCGCGTGCGCGACGCGGTGGAGCGGCTCGCGGGCTGAGGAAGTCGCGCTCACGCGGCGCGAGGATGCAGAGACGCAGATTGCGCACGAACACGCCCGCCATTAGAATGACGGCCTGCTTC
>JBFGUQ010000324.1:0-3634 GCA_041565515.1 Rhodocyclaceae bacterium
AGGTCGCGCGCGTCATCCTCGGTCACGGCGCCGAGTTCGGCGAGCAGGGCATAGCCGTCGCCGATCAGGCGCGAGCCCGGCGCGTCGATGAAAGGGAAGTCCTCCACGGCGCCGAGCTTCAGCGACTTCATGCGCAGGATCACGCCGGCGAGCGAGGAGCGCAGGATCTCCGGGTCGGTGTGCGCCGGCCGCTTGCCGAAGTCGTCCTCATCGTAGAGCCGGAAGCAGATGCCGTCCATGACCCGCCCGCAGCGTCCGGCGCGCTGCTGCGCCGCCGACTGCGCGATCTTCTCGATCTGCAGCTGCTCGACCTTGTTGCGCGGCGAGTAGCGCTTCACCCGCGCCAGCCCGGCGTCGACCACGTAGCGGATGCCCGGCACCGTCAGCGAGGTCTCGGCGACGTTGGTCGACAACACCACCCGCCGGCCCTTCGACGGCGAAAACACCCGCGCCTGCTCCTGCGCCGACTGCCGCGCGAACAGCGGCAGGATCTCGGTGCCCGGCAGGTGATGGGCCTTGCGCAAGGCCTCGGCGGCCTCGCGGATCTCGCGCTCGCCGGGCAGGAACACCAGCACGTCGCCCGGGCCGCAGCGCTGCGCCTCGTCCACCGCGTCGACCAGCGCGTCGAGCAGCTCCCTGCCCTTGTCCTTGCGTGCCGGCGGGCGCGCCCCCGCGCGCGGCACCGGCGTGTCCTCGGCGTCCTCCACCGGCCGGTAGCGCATCTCGATCGGATAGAGCCGCCCCGAGACCTCGACCACCGGCGCCGGCTTGCCCGCGGCGTCGGCGAAATGGCGAGCGAATCGATCGGCATCCAGCGTGGCGGAGGTGACGATCAGCTTCAGGTCGGGCCGTCGCGGCAGCAGCGTGCGCAGGTAGCCAAGCATGAAGTCGATGTTCAGGCTGCGCTCGTGCGCCTCGTCGATGATGATCGTGTCGTAGGCGGCGAGCAGCGGGTCGGTCTGGGTCTCGGCCAGCAGGATGCCGTCGGTCATCAGCTTGATGTGGCTGGCGGGGCTGAGCTTGTCGGTGAAGCGGATCTTGTAGCCCACGGCCTGGCCGAGCGGGCTGTTGAGCTCCTGCGCGATCCGGCTCGCGGTCGCCCGCGCCGCCAGCCTGCGGGGCTGGGTATGGCCGATCAGCCCGGCCGCGCCGCGCCCGAGCGTCAGGCATATCTTCGGCAGCTGGGTGGTCTTGCCCGAACCGGTCTCGCCACAGACGATGATCACCTGATGCGCGAGCACTGCCGCGGCGATCTCCTCGCGACGGCCCGACACCGGCAGCTCGGGCGGGAATTCCGGCTTCGGCAGCGCCGCCACGCGCGCCGCGAGGGCCGCGCGCGACCGCTCGCGCAAGGCATCGAACTCGGCCTGCAGCCGCGTGCCGCGCTCGCCGCGGGCGCGATGCAGCTCGCGCGCCATGCGCCGCAGTCGCCCACGGTCGACGCTCAGGCAATCCTCGAAACCGGCGTCGGCGCGCTTGTCGCCCGCCCTCGGCTGCTCAACCCTCATCGATGCTCTGTCCGTGCCATGGCCGCGCATTATCCCTTCGTTGCCACGCCCGCGGCCAGTGCGTGTCGGGCGCGGGATGCGCCGGGCAGTGCACGGCAGCGGCGCGCGCAAGCCCTTACCCTCGCGCCCGCCCGGTGCGACAATGCCGATCAACGCCTCCCGCACGCCCGCCGCCATGTCTCTCGCGCAGCCCATCGCCGCCATCCTGTACAAGCCCACCGACAACATCGAGGCGCTGCTGATGGAAGTCGCCCGGGCGCTCGCGGCACAGGGCGTGAGGCTGGGCGGGGTGATCCAGCACGACATCCCCACCGTCATCGACGACCCCTGCGCAATGGAACTCGAGGACCTCGAGACCGGCGAGTGCTTCGCGCTGTCGCAGGAGCTCGGCAGCGGCTCGGTGGCCTGCCGGCTCGACACCGATGCGCTCGCCCATGGCGCCGTCGCCATCCGCGGCGCGATCGACCGCGGGGCAGAGCTCATCGTCATCAACAAGTTCGGGGCGCAGGAAGCCTCGGGCGGCGGCCTGCGCGACGAGATGGGCATCGCCGCGGCCTCGGCAGTGCCCTTGCTGACCGCCGTGGGCGAGCGCTTCCTGCCCGAATGGGACACCTTCACCGGCGGCGACAGCACCCTGCTGCCACCGCGCCTGGAAAGCGTGCTGCAATGGTGGTCGGCGCTGCAGGCGGGCACCTGAAGCCGATGGACTGCCGCCCGGGCTGCGCGGCCTGCTGCATCGCCCCCTCCATCTCCAGCGCGATACCCGGCATGCCGCAGGGCAAGCCGGCGGGCGTGCACTGCGTGCAGCTCGACGCCGCGCTGCGCTGCCGGCTGTTCGGCGACCCGCGGCGCCCTGCGGTGTGCGCCAGCCTCGCGCCATCGGCCGAGATGTGCGGCGACAGGCGCGAGCACGCCCTGCGCTGGATCGCCCGGCTCGAACGGCTCACCGCCTAGGAATCGCTTCGCCCCTCGGCACCGCCTGCGACATGCGTCGCTGCGGCGCAGCACCCGCCCGGCTATAATCGGCCGCCGCTCCATCTCGATTACAACGACATCTCCGCCGCATGGACCCCTCCCTCCTGCTCATCGCCCTCGTCCTCGGCATCGTCGAAGGCCTGACCGAATTCCTGCCGGTGTCGTCCACCGGCCACCTGATCATCCTCGGCGACGTCCTGGGCTACAACGACGACGCCAGCAAGGTGTTCAAGATCGTCATCCAGCTCGGCGCCATCCTCGCCGTGTGCTGGGACTACCGCGAGCGCCTCACCGGCGTCGCCGCCGGCCTCGCCACCGAACGCAGCGCGCAGCGCTTCGTCGGCCTGCTCTTCCTCGCCTTTCTGCCCGCCGCGGTGCTGGGCCTGATGTTCCACTCCACGATCAAGGAGCTGCTGTTCAACCCCATCACCGTCGCCACCGCGCTGGTCGTGGGCGGCCTGATCATCCTCTACGTCGAGAAGCGCGCCTACCATCCGCGCATCGAATCGGTGGACGCGATGCGCTGGCCGGACGCGCTCAAGGTCGGCTTCGCCCAGGCGCTGGCGATGATTCCGGGCACCTCGCGCTCGGGAGCGACGATCATGGGCGGGCTGGTCTTCGGCCTGTCGCGCAAGGCCGCCGCGGAGTTTTCCTTCTTCCTCGCCATCCCGACGATGTTCGCCGCCACCGCCTACGACCTTTACAAGAACTGGGCCCTGCTGCGGATCGAGGACCTGCCGGTGTTCGCGGTCGGCTTCGTCGCCGCCTTCTTTTCCGCAATGTGGGCGGTGAAGGGCTTCATCCGTTTCATCTCCAATCACACCTTCATCGGTTTTGCCTGGTACCGCATCGCGTTCGGCCTGGTGGTGCTCGCGACCTGGCATTTCGGCCTGGTGCAATGGAGCGAGGCATGATCGTCTACATGCACGGTTTCCGCTCCGCGCCGGCCTCGATCAAGGCGCAGGCGCTCAAGGCCCACATGCAGGCACGCGGGCTGGGCGACGCATTCTGGTGCGAGCAGCTGCCGGTGTCGCCGCGCGCGGCGATCGCACTCGTCGAGGCGCAGCTCGCGCGTTGCCGCGAGCGCGGCGTGACGCCCACGCTGGTGGGCAGCTCGCTCGGCGGCTATTACGCCACCTGGCTGGCCGAGC
>JBFGUQ010000325.1:0-3601 GCA_041565515.1 Rhodocyclaceae bacterium
ACCACCATCGTCAGCACCGCGATCGACTCCATCAGGCTGAAGCTCTCCGGGCTGACGAAGCCCTGGAAGGCGCCGAACAGGCAGCCGGCGACGCCGCCGAAGGTGGCGCCGAGCGAGAACGCGAGCAGCTTCATGTTGCGGGTGTTGATGCCGATCGCCTTGGCGGCGAGCTCGTCGTCGCGCATCGACGCCCAGGCGCGGCCGACGCGGGAGATCTGCAGGCGCTGGATGAACAGGATCGAGCCTGCCACCGCGGCGAGGAAGAAGTAGTAGTAGAGGAACAGCGAGTTGATCGCGAAGCCCTCGGTGATCTGCAGGTTGCGCGACAGGTCCCAGCCGAACAGGATGATCGGGTCGATCATGTTGATGCCCTGCGGCCCGTTCGTGATGTTGATCGGATAGTTCAGGTTGAGCATGAAGATGCGCACGATCTCGCCGAAGCCCAGGGTGACGATCGCCAGATAGTCTCCTCGCAATCGCAGCACCGGAAAGCCCAGCATGATCCCCGCCAGCGCGGCGAAGCCCGCCCCGAGCGGCAGCACCAGCCAGAACGGCATGTGCACGCCGAAATGTGGCGAGGCGAGGAAGGCGAAGGTGTAGGCCCCCACCGCATAGAAGGCGATGTAGCCGAGGTCGAGCAGGCCGGCGAAGCCCACCACCAGGTTCAGGCCCAGCGCGAGCATCATGTACAGCAGGGCGAAGTCGAGGATGCGCACCCAGCTGCGGCCGAACTGCATGGCGACGATCGGCGCGACCAGCGCGACGATGATGATCAGCCAGCGCGCGGCCATCGGATTGCGCTTGCCGAGCCAGGGGACGGCGGAGACGAGTTCGTTCATGTTCGTGTGCCTCCCTTATGCGCGGTCCGAGACCCGTTCGCCCAGCAGGCCCGTCGGCCGGAAGATCAGCACCAGACCGAGGATGATGAAGGCGAAGATGTCCTGGTAGGACGAATTGAGGAAGCCGAAGGTGAGGTGCTCGATGTATCCGGCGCCGAGCGACTCCACCAGGCCGAGCACGATGCCGCCGAGCATGGCGCCGCCGAGGTTGCCGATTCCGCCCAGCACCGCGGCGGTGAAGGCCTTCAGGCCGGGCATGAAGCCCATGCCGTAGTGGGCGATGCCGTAGTTGCTGGCGAACATCACGCCGGCGATGGCGGCGAGGGCGGCACCGACGACGAAGGTGAAGGCGATCACGGCGTTGGTGTCGACGCCCATCAGGCTGGCGACGCGGTGGTTTTCCGCGGTGGCGCGCATGGCGCGGCCGATCCGGGTCCTCGTCACCAGCAGGGTCAGCCCGATCATGATCAGGGCCGAGGCGACGACGATGATGACCTGTACCGGGGTCACGAACACGCCCTCGATCGGCTGCATCGGCGTGGTCGAGATCAGCTGCGGGAAGGTGTGGTAGTTGCGGCCCCAGATGATCATCGCCAGCGTCTGCAGCAGGAAGGACATGCCGATCGCGGTGATCAGCGGTGCCAGGCGCGGCGCGTTGCGCAATCGTCGGTAGGCGAGCCGCTCCATCGTGAAGCCGAGCAGCATGCACACCGGGATCGCGACCATGAGCGCGATCGTCAACATCGCGATCGGCGACAGGCCGGGAGCGACGCCCATCAGGAACATCATGGTCTGCAGGGCGGTGAGCGCACCCACCATCAGCACGTCGCCGTGGGCGAAGTTGATGAGGCCGAGGATGCCATACACCATGGTGTAGCCGAGGGCGATGAGCGCGTAGACGCTGCCGATCACCAGGCCATTGATGACTTGCTGGATGAGGGTTTCCATTGTGCTCTTGTGGAGTTGGAAGGCAGAGGGTGCCGGGTGGCGGCGGGGGAAGGGCAAGGCGTGCAGAGTGCCGACGGCAGGGCTCTCCGCACGCCTTGCCCCTCACGCCGGGAGGCGCGAGGGGCGGCGGCGAATTACATCGCCACCCAGTTGCCGTTGCTGAAGCGGTACATGGTCACTGCGCCGTCCTTGACGTCGCCGTTGGCGTCGAATGCGACGGTGCCGGTCACGCCCGGGGCACTGATGGCCTTGAGCTTCGGCAGGTACTTGGCGGGTTCGACCGAGTCGGCCTGCTGCATCGCGGTGATGATCGCCATCGTGGCGTCATAGGCGTAGGGCGAGTAGATCTGCACGTCGGCCTTGAAACGCTTCTTGAAACGATCGC
Source organism: Rhodocyclaceae bacterium (assembly GCA_041565515.1). Lineage (GTDB taxonomy): Bacteria > Pseudomonadota > Gammaproteobacteria > Burkholderiales > Rhodocyclaceae > Thauera. The sequence continues at coordinate 2,173 of JBFGUQ010000325.1, forward strand.
GGAAGTCGGCGCCGCCCGGCATCTTGTCCAGCGGCAGGCCGGCCATCGAGCAGTAGGCGCTTTCCGAAATCGCTTCGCCGGCGAGCTTGATCATCTCCGGGCTGCAGCCGCCGTCGCCGGTGACGAACTTGGCGCTGATGCCGAGCTGCTTGAGCTGGCGCAGCATCGGTCCGCCCTGGGCGTCCATGCCGCCGAAGAAGATCACGTCCGGTGCGGCCGAGCGGATCTTGGTCAGGATCGCGTTGAAGTCGGTGGCCTTGTCGTTGGTGAACTCGCGCGACACGATCTGCGCCCCGAGCGCCTTGGCCGCCTTCTCGGTCTCGTCGGCGAGGCCCTGGCCGTAGGCGGTGCGGTCGTCGATGATGGCGACCTTCTTTGCCCCGAGCTCCTCGACGACGAACTTGCCCAGCAGGCTGCCCTGCTGCACGTCGTTGGCGATGGTGCGGAACACGCCCTTGTAGCCCTGCTGGGTGAGCTTGGGGTTGGTCGCCGACGGCGAGATCATCGGCACGCCACCCTGGTCGTAGATGCGCGACGCGGGAATGGTGGTGCCCGAGTTCAGGTGGCCGATCACGCCCTTGACGCCGGCATCGACCAGGCGCTGCGCCACCGTGGTGCCGGTGCGCGGGTCGGCCTGGTCGTCTTCGCCGATGAGTTCGAACTTGACCTTCTTGCCGCCGATGGTGATGCCCTTGGCGTTGGCTTCCTCGACCGCGAGTCGGGCGCCGTTCTCATTGTCCTTGCCGAGGTGGGAAATGGTGCCGGTCAGCGGGGCGACGTTGCCCAGCTTGACGACCATTTCTTCGGCGTGGGCCGCACCCAGGCCGACGCTCATGACTGCGAGTGCAACGATGGTCTTCTTCATGCTTGATTCTCCAGCGAACTCAATGATTGGCGATTGAACTTGTCCGACCGAACTGCGAGGTGTTGTCTCCTACCGCTGGGAGCATGACGATCGCCGCCAGCCCCCGTTTCCGCCACGCCGCATGGACGCACGGTCCTTCGTGTGGCGAAAAACCCGCGTATTGTGCCCAAAAAAGCAGATCGGGCACCGCGCGTGCCGGTCGATGATATTCACGCAGCACTTTGCGGTGCAGCATGAATCGGGCGTTCGCGCTAGGGTTTCTGCGCTGCCCCTTGTGCTGCAGGCGACTTGGCTTCGCAGGGCACCGGACGGGGATGATGCGATGCACAATTCATGCCATATTGTGGATAACCCTGATCGCGGACCGTTGCGGCGCCAATTGCAGTGCGCCCGTGGCCGAGAAGGGAAGAACGGGGCACCGCAGTGCCCCGTCTCTGTTTCTTCCTCCCTCGCCCGCTGCATTTGGCGCTGCCGTGATCCGCGATCAGGGTTATCCACAATATGGCATGAATTGTGCGTCGCGTCATTCCTGCCCGGCACCCTGCGAAGCCGAATCGCTCGTTA
>JBFGUQ010000326.1:0-3592 GCA_041565515.1 Rhodocyclaceae bacterium
GAATGGATGATGAACGGCAGCTCGCGTCCGCTGCGCTTGAGCACCTCGAGCGCCGCCTGCGCGTCGAAACCGGGCATCCGGTGATCGGCAAGCACCAGATCGAAGTCCTGGGCTGCCAGCGCCGCAGCCATGTCGATCGCGCTGTCGACGCGCTGGTAGTCGATCGCCAGCCCGCGCCGGGCGAGTTCGACCCGGGCGAGATGGGCGTCGTCGGCGGAGTCGTCGACAATCAGCACCCGCACGAGCTTGTCGAGCTCGATCAGGGCGGCCTCGCCGCTGCGAGGCAGCCGCATCATCCGCGCACGACCCCGGCCTGCTGTGTCGCGACGCGATTGCGTCCGAGTTGCTTGGCGATATAAGAACCCTGGTCGGCGCACTTGATCAGGGCATCGATATTGAGCATCGACGCATCGCGTGTCGCCACGCCGACGCTGATCGTGAGCCCGAGCTTCGGCCCGCCGGTCTCGATCACGAGCGTTTCCGCCGCCAGGCGCAGGCGCTCGGCGCAGCGCAGGGCCGCAGTGAGGTCCGTGTCGGGGCAGATCACCAGGAACTCGTCGCCGCCGGTACGACAGATCACGTCCTGGGCACGCAGGGCCGCGCGCAGGGCGTCGGCCGACTGGCGCAGGGCCATGTCGCCGACGTCGTGACCATAAGTGTCGTTGATGAGCTTGAAGCCGTCGATGTCGACGATCATCGCCGACAGCGGGCGATGATGGCGTGTTGCCGAGGCCCACTCCGTCTGCATGCGTTCGATGGCATAGCGGCGGTTGGGGAAGCCGGTGAGCGCATCCGTCATCACCGCCTCCTGCAGGCGGCGATTGGAGATCGAAAGCTCGGCTGCGAAGCGGCGCAACTCCTCGCGCTCGCGCTCGAGGTCTTCCTGCAGCGCGACCGTGCGCCTGCCCGCGCGCAGGCGGAACTCGAGCATCCTGCGCCGCAGCGGACGGGCGAGGAAATCGTCGGCGCCGGCCTCGGAGGCCTGCGCGATGAGGGTATCGTCCTCGTGCGGCAGCAGTGCCATGACATAGATGCCGCGACCGATGCGCGTCTCACGCAGCGCCCGCAACACCATCGCCCCGCCCGCGCCCGGCGTCCAGTCGACCAGCATCATCCTGGGCTGGATGTCGACCGCCGCCTCCACTGCGGTCGCGCTGTCCTGCGCCTCGTAGACCTGGAACCCCATTTCCTCCAGCACGGTGCGCAGCCGCGCGCGCTCGTCGACTGCACGCTCGAGCACCAGCACGCGCATCGGCCCGGCCGCATCGCCCGCGCCGGCAACGGCCTCCTCGGCGGCTTCGCCGTCGCCGCCGCGACGGGGCTTCGGGACCTGCTCCGCCCCTTCGGCAAGACGGTCGAAGCGGGGCGCACCATTGGTCTCGAACTGCAGCAGCCGGCCCCACTCGACCCATTCCCGCCCGACCCGCTCGCACACCGCGACGAAGTCCTCGCGAGGCAGCCCGAGCCGGGCCGAGAGACGAAACATGGGACCCATCAGGGCGACATGCTCGTCTTCCGGAGCCAGGCACAGCTGGGCGATCGCCCGCGACAGCACCAGGCACTGGACGAGCCCGGCCTCGCGGCTGCCCTCGGCCAGGCCGCTGAGGTCTCCCTCTTCGTACTGGCGTACCGGAGCGGTCAGGATTTCGGGCACGCCCCAATCGGCGAGCATGGCCGCGCCGAGTTCGCGATGCGTCATCGCGAACGCATCCTCCTCGAGTTCGACCTGGCGCAACTCGGGCGAGCGTTTCACCTCGGCGAGGATGCGCGCGTATTCGTTCGGATAGACCGTGGCCAGCGCGAGTTCGCCGATGCGCGCGAGCAGCCCGAGGCTGAAGGCGTCGTCCGCGGCCAGGACGCGCGTGCGCGGCGCCAGCGACTGCATGGACAAGGCCATCACCAGCGAGGACGACCAGAAGCGCTCGTAATCGAAGCCCGCGCAGGCGCCCTTGCGATAGTTCGACAGCAGCGAGAAACCCAGCGCCATCGTCCTGACCGCCGGCAGGCCAAGCACCATCAGGGCCTCCTGCACGGAAACCACGGCTCGGCGCGCCTCGGACACGATGCCGTTGGCGGCCTTGATCAGGCGGCCGACGAAAGCCGGGTCGCCCTTGATCACCCGCGCCAGCTCGCCCATCGACACGTCGTCGGACTGGGTCAGGCGAATGATCGCGAGCGCAATGCCGCGCGGCGACGGCAGCTCGCACTCCGCCTTCAACTGCTCGAAGCGCTTGATGTCGATCGTTCGCGTCATGAAGTCCCCAATCGCGTCGTCATGTATTTTCCGTTCCACTGCCACCCGGCCACACGCGGCCGAATGATGCCTGCAAAAAGCCCCCTGCGGCCGGACCGCTCGCAGCTCCGTCACTGCGCAGCGCGCGACCGATCCAGGCCGGCGACATGCTTAACGACCGCGTCCGCCGGATCTTGAGCCGACCGCGCCGCAGCCACGGTTCGCACGCCGGCAAACGGCGCTAAAATTCATCGGTAAACTTTCTCGGCCAGACGATGAAATTCTGTTCAAGCTGCGGCGCCCCCGTCGCGCTCCGTGTCCCCGCCGGCGATTCGCTGCCGCGACATGTCTGCGGCCAGTGCGGCACGATCCACTACCAGAACCCCAAGGTGGTGGTCGGCGCCCTGGCCGAATGGGAAGGTCGCATCCTGCTGTGCCGGCGGGCGATCGAGCCGCGCCACGGCATGTGGACGCTGCCCGCGGGCTTCATGGAGAACGACGAAACGACCGCGCAGGCGGCGGCGCGGGAAACGCTGGAAGAGGCCTGCGCCCGCATCGAGGTTGGCGACATCTACACCCTGATCGACGTGCCGCACATCAGCCAGGTTCATATCGTGTACCGTGCGCGCCTGCTCGACCTCGACTTCCGCCCGGGCGTCGAATCGCTCGAGGTGGCGCTGTTCGATCAGGCCGACATCCCGTGGGACCGGATCGCATTTCGCACCATCGCGCTGACGCTGCAGCACTTCTTCGAGGACCGCCGGCGCGGAGAGTGGTCCTTCCACACCGGCAGCATCGCCGCACCGTCCACACCGCTGCGCTGAGGCATTCAGTCCCCGCGGGCATAAGCCTATAACCCGCGCAGGCTTGAGTGGCCCTGCCGCCCGGGGGATAATCCCCCGATTATTTCCGACCAGCGGATCATGAGCAGTTATATCTTCGTCGTCATCGGTGCCGTTCTGGTGAACAACGTCGTCTTCGTCCGCATCCTCGGGCTGTGCCCGTTCATGGGGGTGTCGAAGAAGCTCGAGACGGCCATCGGCATGGGTGCGGCGACCACCTTCGTGCTCACGCTCGGCGCCGGCAGCAGTTACCTGATCGACCACTACCTGCTGCAGCCATTCGACCTGGTCTACCTGCGCACGCTTTCCTTCATCGTCGTGATCGCGGCGATCGTGCAGCTCACCGAGCTCGTCATCCAGAAGACCAGTCCCTTGTTGCACCAGGTGCTCGGCATCTATCTGCCGCTGATCACCACCAACTGCGCGGTACTCGGCGTTCCGCTGCTCAACGTCGGCCTCAACCACAACCTGCTGCAGTCACTGCTGTTCGGCTTCGGCTCCTCGGTGGGCTTCACGC
>JBFGUQ010000327.1:0-3589 GCA_041565515.1 Rhodocyclaceae bacterium
CGCACGCGGTACCGCGAGGACCCGGTCCGCATGCTGCGCGCGGTGCGCCTCGGCGCCAAGCTCGGGCTGACGATCGACCCCGCGGCGCGCCACCCGATCAGGGACATGGCGGTACTGCTGGAGAACGTGCCCGCTGCGCGCCTGTTCGACGAGATGCTCAAGCTCCTGTTCTCGGGCCATGCGGTGAAATGCCTGCGGCAACTGCGCGAGGAAGGCCTGCACCACGGCCTGCTGCCGCTGCTCGACGTCATCCTCGAGCAGCCGATGGGCGAGCGCTTCGTCTGGCTTTCGCTGGAGAACACCGACGAACGCGTGCGCCAGGACAAGTCGGTCTCCCCCGGCTTCCTGTTCGCGACCCTGCTGTGGCACCAGGTGCTGGTGACCTGGGAGGCGAAGAAGGCCGCCGGCGAGCCCTCGCAGCCGGCGCTGTCCGAGGCGATGGACGAGGTGCTGCACGCCCAGGCCGGCAAGCTCGCCATCACCCGGCGCATCGTCGGCGACATCAAGGACATCTGGGCCCTGCAGCCACGCTTCGACAAGCGGGCCGGCAAGAGCCCCTACCGCCTGATCGAGCAGCCGCGCTTTCGCGCCGGCTGGGACTTCCTGCGCCTGCGTGCGCAGTCCGGCGAGATCCCGATGGAAATACCGGACTGGTGGGACCGTTTCGCCCATGCCGGCCACGACGAGCGCGATGCGCTGCTGCGCCAGGCCCCGGACGACCAGGCGCCGGCGAAGAAGCGCCGGCGCAGGCGCCGCAAGCCCGCCGGCGACGCGGCCGCAGCGGCGCCCGCCGACGCATCATGAACGCCGGCGCCCGCGTGCGCGCCTTCGTTGCCTTCGGCGCCAACCTCGGCGACCCCTGCTCGGCATTCGCCTTCGCCGCCGAGCACCTCGACGCGCTGCCGCTCACGCGCGTCGTGGCGAAGTCCTCGCTCTACCGCAGCGCACCGGTCGGCGTCACCGGCCGCCAGCCCGACTACCTCAATGCGGTGATCGCGCTCGACACCGGACTGCAGGCCCGCACACTGCTCGACGCGCTGCTCGCGATCGAGCGCGAGGGCGGGCGGACGCGCGACTACGCGCTCGCACCGCGCACCATGGACCTCGATCTGCTGCTGCATGGCGAGGCGGTCATCGACGAGCCAGGGCTGCAGGTGCCGCATCCGCGCATGCACCTGCGCGCCTTCGTGCTGCTGCCGCTGACCGAGATCGATCCGGCAGCGCATATCCCGGGACGGGGTGCGGCGGCCAAGCTGCTCGGCGCGCTCGCCGACCAGGCCATCGAGCGTCTCTGACGCACCACCCTGGGCTCGCAACCGCGCCAGATCAAGCTTGACGCCCCGTGGGCGGCCTTGTGTATGCTTGGCAGGGTTCAACTCATCTCCCGCAGCTAGAAGGCGCGCCTGCATGCTCGACAAAGCCCGCTACATCGTCGTCGAAGGCCCCATCGGCGCCGGCAAGACCTCGCTCGCGAAGCGCCTCGCCGAGCGACTGCAGACGGACACCTTGTTCGAGCAGGCCGAATTCAATCCCTTCCTCGCCCGCTTCTACCAGCATCCCGAGCGCTGGGCGATGGCGACGCAACTGTCCTTCCTGTTCCAGCGACTGGACCAGCTCGCCGCACTGGCGCCGCCGGTCGACGACCGGCGCGTGGTGTCGGACTTCATCCTCGACAAGGACAAGCTGTTCGCCGCCCAGAACCTCAGCGAGGACGAGCTCGCCCTGTACCAGCGCATCTCCGACGGCCTGCAGCCCGCGGACCCACCCCGGCCGGACCTCGTGATCTACCTGCAGGCGCGCCCGGATACGCTGATGGATCGCATCCGCAAGCGCGGCCTCGACGCCGAGCGGCGGATCACCGAAAGCTACCTGGAGCAGGTCGCAGAGCGCTACACGCGTTACTTCTACCAATACGAGGCGGCACCGCTCTTCATCGTCGACGCCGGCATGCTGAATCCGGTCGACAACGACGACGACTTCGAACTCCTGCTGCAGCGCCTGCGCGACATGCGCAGCTACCGCGAGTTCTTCGGCTACGCGGGGTAAACCCCGAGTTCGTTTTCGCCCAATGCACTTGTGCGTTGCACTGGTTTGGTGAAAACTCCGGCCTCCCATCTGGAGCGATCAATGAGCTACCTTCAGGACCAGAAACCGGTCACCCTGTTCGAGCTGGGCAAGATGCGGGCAGAGGGCCGCAAGATCGCCATGCTGACCTGCTACGACGCGAGCTTTGCGGCACTGCTCGGCCGCGCCGGCATCGACACCCTGCTGGTCGGCGACTCACTTGGCAACGTGCTGCAGGGGCAGAGATCCACCCTGCCGGTGACGCTCGAGCACATGGCCTACCATACCGAATGCGTGGCGCGCGCGGGCGCACGGCCGCTGATCGTCAGCGACATGCCCTTCGGCAGCTATCACGAGAACCGCGAACAGGCGATGCGCAATGCTGCGCGCCTGATGGCCGCAGGCGCGCAGATGGTGAAACTCGAAGGCGGCGAGATCATGGCTGAAACGGTGCACTTCCTCGTCGAGCGCGGTGTGCCTGTTTGTGCCCATATCGGCCTTACCCCGCAGTCGGTGCACCAGCTCGGCGGCTACCGCGTGCAGGGGCGCAGCGTCGCGGGCGCGGCCCGTCTGCGCAAGGACGCGAAGGTGCTCGAGCAGGCCGGCGCCGCGCTGATGGTGATGGAGATGGTGCCGGCGGCACTGGCCGGCGAGATCACTGCCGGCCTCGAGACCATGGCCACCATCGGCATCGGCGCCGGTCCGAACTGCGCCGGCCAGGTGCTGGTCCTGCACGACATGCTGGGCATCTTCCACGGCAAGACCGCGCGCTTCGTGCGCAACTTCATGGACGGCGCCAGCAGCATCGAGGAAGCCGTGGCGCGCTATGTCGCCGCGGTCAAGGACGGCAGCTTTCCCGCCGCCGAACACTGCTACTGAGCATCGCAAGCCCACAACCGAACAACCCCGGAACGCCAATCCGAATGCAGATTCATCACACCATCGACAGCCTGCGCGCCGCTCGCGCGAAGGCGGGAAAAGTGGCTCTGGTGCCCACGATGGGCAATCTCCACGAGGGCCACATCACGCTCATGCGCGACGCCGGCAGGCATGCCGACAGCGTCATCGCCAGCATCTTCGTGAACAGGCTGCAGTTCGGGCCCAACGACGATTTCGATCGCTATCCGCGCACCCTCGCGGCCGACTGCGAAAAACTCGAGGCGGCGGGCGTCGCCCATCTGTTCGCGCCGGACGAAACGGTGATGTACCCCGAGCCCCAGCGCTACCATGTCGACCCCGCGCCGGCGCAGATCTCGGTGCTCGAGGGCGAGTTCCGCCCCGGGCACTTCCGCGGCGTCGCCACCGTGGTGCTGAAACTGCTGAACATGGTGCAGCCGGACATCGCGCTGTTCGGCAAGAAGGACTACCAGCAGTTGATGGTGCTGTCGAACATGGTGCGCGAGCTGGCCTTGCCGGTGGAGGTCTATCCGGGAGAGACGGTGCGGGCCGACGACGGCCTCGCGCTATCGTCGCGCAACGGCTACCTGAGCGCGGACGAGCGCGCCCGTGCGCCCCTGCTGTACCG
>JBFGUQ010000328.1:0-3559 GCA_041565515.1 Rhodocyclaceae bacterium
GACCTCGGCTGCGGCACCGGCCCGGACCTGGCGCGCCTGCGCGAACGGTATCCGGAGGCCACGCTGCTGGCAGCCGATTTCGCCTTGCCGATGCTCGCGCACGCAGTCGAGCGAGGCGGCACGACGGAGGCCGGCGGCAGGCGCCTGCTGCGGCGGCTCTTCGGCAGCGCGACGAAACCCGCTCCCTGCATCGCGGCCGACGCCTGCGCCCTTCCGCTGGCGCGCGGCAGCCTCGGCCTGGTGTGGTCGAACTTGATGCTTACCGCGCTCGACGATCCGCTGCCCGCCTTCGAGGAAATCCACCGCACGCTGGAAGTCGGCGGCCTGCTGATGTTCTCCACCCTCGGCCCGGACACCCTGCGCGAACTGCGTGCCGCGCTCCCCGGCACGGCCGGCGAGCGGGTGCACCGCTTCATCGACATGCACGACGTCGGCGACGCGCTGGTGAAGGCGGGCTTTTCCGACCCGGTGATGGACATGGAGATGATCACCCTCACCTACCCCGACCTCGACGGCCTGCTGGCCGATCTTCGCGCCACCGGCGCCACCAACGCTGCCACGACGCGCCCGCGCGGGCTGTCGGGTCGCAGCGCCTGGGCCGCGGCGCGCGCAGCCTACGACAAGCTGCGCGTCGACGGCCGCCTGCCGGCCAGCTTCGAGGTGATCCAGGGACATGCGTGGAAGCCCGCCCCGCGCACGACCGAGGACGGCCGCGCGATCATCCGCTTCCAGGCGCGCCCGACGCCGGCGCGGCCGCGCTGAACCGGAACGCCGCCCGATGCCTCACCCGCCCGTCTGGCTGTTCGACCTCGACAACACCTTGCACAACGCCAGTCCGCACATCTTCCCTCACCTCAATCGCAGCATGACGGCCTACCTCGAGCGCCATCTCGCGCTCGACCTCGACGCCGCCAATGCATTGCGCCGGCACTACTGGTTGCGTTACGGCGCCACGCTGCTCGGGATGATGCGGCACCACGGCACCGATCCGCATCACTTCCTCGCCGCCACCCACCGCTTCGACCGCCTGCACGAGGTGATGGTGTTCGAGCGCGCGCTGCGCGGCATGCTGCGGCGGCTGCCGGGAAGGAAGATCGTGTTCTCCAACGCGCCGCGACAGTACGTCGAGGCGGTGCTCGCGGTCATGGGCGTGCGCCGCGAGTTCGATGCGGTATTCGGTATCGAGGCGCTCGGATTCCAGCCCAAGCCCGGCATTCGCGCCTACCGTCGGGTCCTGATCGAAAGACGTTTGAATCCGCGTCGCTGCATCATGGTGGAAGACACCGCGGCTAACCTGCGCACCGCGCGCCGCCTCGGGATGCGCACGGTGCTGGTGAGCCGCAGCCCGCGCAGGCCCGCCTATGTCGACGTGAAGATCGCCTCGATCCTCGACCTGCGCCGGGTCGCCGGCCGATGGATGGGCTGATGCCGGCAGCCGGCGTCAGCCGCGGGCCTTGAGCCAGCGCGCGGCGTCGAGCGCGTAATAGGTCAGGATGCCGTCGGCGCCGGCACGCTTGAAGGCGAGCAAGGCCTCCATCGCGCAGGCCTGTTCGTCGAGCCAGCCGTTCGCTGCAGCCGCCTTGAGCATCGCGTACTCGCCGCTGACCTGATACACGTAGGTCGGCACCTGCAGCTCGTGCTTCACGCGACGGACGATGTCGAGGTATGGCATCCCCGGCTTCACCATGAACATGTCGGCGCCCTCGGCGATGTCGAGCGCGACCTCGCGGATCGCCTCGTCGGTATTCGCCGGGTCCATCTGGTAGGTGTGCTTGTCGCCCTTGCCCAGGTTCGCGGCCGATCCGACGGCGTCGCGGAACGGGCCGTAGAAGCTCGACGCGTACTTGGCCGAATAGGCAAGGATGCGGGTGTAGATGCGGTCCTTGCCATCGAGTTCGGCGCGGATACGGGCCACACGGCCGTCCATCATGTCGGACGGCGCCACCACGTCCGCCCCGGCCTGGGCATGACACAGGGCCTGCTTCGCCAGCGCCTCCAGGGTCTCGTCGTTCATGACGTAGCCGCGCGGGTCGTCCGGATCGATGAGGCCGTCCTGGCCATGGCTCGTATAAGGGTCGAGCGCCACGTCGGTGATCACGCCCAGCTCGGGGAAGCGCTCCTTCAGGGCGCGCAAGACCCGCGGGACCAGCCCGTCGGGGTTCCAGGCTTCTTCGGCCGAGGCCGACTTGCGCGACGCATCGACCACCGGAAACAGGGCCAGCGCCGGCACGCCGAGGGTCTGCGCCTCTTCGGCGACCGACAGCAGGCGGTCCAGCGATACGCGGCACACGCCCGGCATCGACGGCACCGCCTCGCTGACGCCCTGCCCCTCGAGCACGAACACCGGATAGATGAGGTCATCGGCGGTCAGCACGGACTCGCGCATCAGCCGGCGGGAAAAGGCATCGCGACGCATGCGGCGCATGCGGATGGCGGGAAAGGCCCCAGTGATTCGCTTCATAGTGTCGACAAAGCCATGCAGGATTGAAAAAAAATGGCCCCGCAACCCGCAGGATACGGGGGCGTCACATGCGGTAACGTATCTTGCCCGGAACTTCCCGGGCGTTGACCTATCTCAAGCTGCAGATGGTGCTGAGCCGTCTCCCGCTTCACCTCCCTGAGCGGGTGCCTTACTCCCGGTAAGGCATTTTCACCCCCGGCTATATCCCCTGGCCGGGGGTTTTTGTGTCTTCGCCCGCCCCGGATTCATCCGCGGCCTCGGCGGCGGCTTCCGCCACCGGCGGCTTGACGCCGAGCCCGAGCCAGCCCGCCACGACCCGCTCGGTCTCTTCCACGCCGGTCTTCTTCAGGCTGGAGAACAGCTGCACCGTCACCTGCGGGCCCATCACCTCGAGTTCGCGCCTCACCAGCTGGAGGGCCGCGCTCGCCGCCCCGCGCGAGAGCTTGTCGCTCTTGGTCAGCAGCACGTGCATCGGCCGCCCAGACGGGGCGAACCAGTCGATCATCTGGCGATCCAGCGGCGTCAGCGGATGACGGGAATCCATGATCAGGACCAGTCCGATCAGGCTCTCGCGCTTTCTCAGATAGGTTTCGATCAGGCCCTGCCACTGCCTGCGGATCTTCTCGGGCACTGCGGCATAGCCGTAGCCCGGCAGGTCGACGAGCAGTGCCCCGCTATTGAGACGGAAGAAGTTGATCAGTTGGGTGCGCCCGGGCGTCTTCGACACATAGGCGAGACGCACGTGGCCGGCGAGCGTGTTGATCGCGCTGGACTTGCCGGCATTGGATCGACCGGCGAAGGCAATCTCCGGCCCGCTGTGCGGGGGCAGGCCCGAAGGCTTGGCGATCGAGATTTCGAATTGTGCGTTGCGGAACAGGGGCATGTGATTCGAGGCGGGAAGGCCGTGCGGAAGCTGGGCGGCGCCACATCGCATCGCGCAAGACGGGTTTGATGTATTAGAATACCGCGTTTGAAACAATCACTCACGGCTTTCCGAGGACAACATGATCAAGCGTTCCCTGCTGCTCTCCTCGCTGCTGCTGGTCGCCGGCAGCCTTCAGGCTCAGGACCAGGCTCCGGACCTCGCCAAGGCGAAAC
>JBFGUQ010000329.1:0-3554 GCA_041565515.1 Rhodocyclaceae bacterium
CCCGGGCGGCCCGCCGTCGTCCTCGACGTCGCGCACAACCCCCAGTCTGCCGGCGTGTTGTCCGAGAACCTCGGCAGCATGGGCTTCTTTCCGGAGACCTGGGCCGTGTTCGGCATGCTTGCCGACAAGGACGTCGAGGGAGTGGTCGAACGCATGGCCGGGCGGGTCGATCACTGGCTGCTGGCCGGTTTGCCCGGGCCGCGCGGACTTTCCGCCGCGGAGCTCGCCGTGCGCCTGCGTGCGGCCGGTGCCAGCGGAGACATCCGCTGCTTCGCTTCGCCGTCCGACGCATTTGTTGCGGCGCAACAAGACGTTGCCGAGGGTGATAGAATCGTCGCTTTCGGATCTTTCCTGACGGTGGCGGACGTGCTTGCGACGATACGTGCCGAGCGGCACTGATGGGACACTTGCGGTGACCGACGCAGAAAACCTCGAGATCAAGAAGCGCGCACGGCGGCGGCTGGTCGGCGCCGCCGCGCTCGCGCTGCTGGCGGCGATCGTGCTGCCGATGATGATGGACCAGGAGCCCGGCCCGTCGGTGCAGGACATCCAGGTCAGCATCCCGGACCGGGAAGCGGACAGCACGCTGGCGAGACCGATCGCCGCACGCGAGGCGCCCACGGCCGAGCCGCAGGTGGCGCCGCCGCCCGAGGAGCAGGCACCATCTCCAGCGCAGGCCGCGCCGGCGAGCGGGGTGGCGGAGGCGAAGGGCGAGGCCAAGGCCGAAGCCCGGGCCGTGCCGCAGGTCGACGACAAGGCCCGTGCGGCGGCCGCGGAGGCCGAGGCGGCGCGTGTCCGGGCCATCCTGGATGGCCAGGCGCCGTCTGCACCTGCCGAATCCTTCGTCGTTCAGGTGGCTGCGTTCGGTGACGGTTCGAGGGCGGACAAGATCGCGACCGAGCTCAAGAAGGCGGGGCTGGCCGCCTACACGGAGAAGGCCGGGAACCTGACGCGGGTCCGGGTGGGCCCGTTCGCTGCCCGCGAGGCCGCCGAGAAGGTCGCCAGCCGGCTGCAATCGGACGGCTACAAGCCGGTCGTAAGTTCGCGCTGAGATAGATTTCGATGACCGTCTTCGATTACGTCTTCCTCGCCGTTCTGGGCTTGTCTGCCGCGGTCGGAATGTGGCGCGGCCTGGTGAGCGAAGTCATGGCCCTGCTTGCGTGGGTGGTCGCCTTGTTCGCCGCATGGCGCTATAACGAAGAAGCGGCGGCCGTCTTTTCCGGGCTGATCGCCGACGCCTTCTGGCGTCAGGCGGCCGGCGCGGCGCTGGTCGTCGTCGGCGTACTGCTGCTGGCGGCGCTGTTGCGCTATCTCTTGCGCCAGTTGTTGCGGGCGGCCGGGCTGGGCGCAACAGACCGTTTCTTCGGTGCCGTGTTCGGCATAGCACGGGGCTTGGTCGTCGCTTTCGTGGTCGTGCTGATCGGCGGCCTGGTCGGTGTGTCGCGCGAACCCTGGTGGTCCCAGGCCTTGTTCTCGCCGCCGATGGAAACCGCGGTGCTTGCCGCGAAACCCTGGCTGCCGGAAGCGGTGGCCGACAAAGTTCGTTTCAGATAGGCAGAATTTCCATGTGTGGAATCCTAGGGGTCGTCGCGACCACCCCGGTCAACCAGTTGCTTTACGACGGACTGCAGGTCCTGCAGCATCGCGGCCAGGATGCGGCGGGCATCGCCACCTCCGAGGACGGCCGCTTTCACATGCACAAGGGCTCGGGCCTGGTGCGGGACGTGTTTCGTACGCGCAACATGCGCAATCTCGAAGGCAGCTGGGGCATCGGGCACGTTCGTTATCCCACGGCCGGTTCCGCCTACAGCGCCGCCGAGGCGCAGCCCTTCTACGTCAATTCGCCGTTCGGCCTGCTGCTCGCGCACAACGGCAACCTGACGAACTCGGAAGTGCTCAAGCGCGAGATGTTCCTGTCCGATCTTCGCCATATCAATACCAGCAGCGACTCCGAGGTGCTGCTCAACGTGCTCGCGCATGAGTTGCAGGCAGCCTGCAACGGACTCAAGCTGGACGAGGAGGCCGTGTTCCGTGCCGTGGCGGGAGTGCATCGGCGCTGCCGAGGCGCGTACGCCGTGGTGGTGATGATCGCCGGCTACGGTCTGCTCGCCTTCCGCGATCCGTTCGGCATACGTCCGCTGGTGATCGGTCGCAACGACACGCCGGCCGGCAGTGAATGGATCGTCGCCTCCGAATCGGTCGCCGTCGATGTGCTCGGCTTCAAATTGCTGCGCGATGTCGCACCGGGTGAAGCCGTGCTGGTCAACACCGACGGCAGGTTCCACAGCCGGCAGTGCGCGAGCAAGACCGTGCAGGCGCCTTGCATGTTCGAGTTCGTCTATCTGGCGCGGCCCGATTCGATCATCGACGGGGTGTCGGTGTACGAGTCGCGGGTGAAGATGGGCGAGTTCCTCGCCGAGAAGATGAAGCGCACGCTGCCACACGTGAAGATCGACGTGGTGATCCCGATTCCCGACTCCAGCCGACCCTCGGCCATGGAGATGGCGCACCGGCTGAACCTGCCGTACCGCGAAGGTTTCGTGAAGAACCGCTACATCGGCCGCACCTTCATCATGCCGGGGCAGGCGACGCGACGGAAATCCGTGCGCCAGAAGCTCAACACGATCCATCAGGAGTTCAAGGGCAAGAGCGTGCTGCTGGTCGACGACTCCATCGTGCGCGGTACCACCAGCAAGGAGATCGTCAACATGGCACGCGAGGCGGGTGCGAGCCGCGTCTACCTCGCTTCCGCAGCGCCGCCGGTGCGCTACGCGAACGTCTATGGCATCGACATGCCGACCCGCGCCGAGCTGATCGGATCGGATCGCGACGAGGACCAGATCTGCCGCGAGATCGGCGCCGACGGCCTGATCTACCAGGACCTCGAGGATCTCAAGGCTTCGGTGCGGGCGCTGAATCCGTCGATCAGCTTCTTCGAAACATCCTGCTTCGACGGCTGCTACGTCACCGGCGACATCACCGCGGAGTACCTGAGCGGCGTCGAGACCCAGCGTTGCGAAGTGAAGCCGGCCAAGCCCGACACGAGCGACGACAGCGACGACGGCCAGCTCGACCTCAACCTCGCCTCGAACGCTGACCACTGATCGGGCGCCGACCGCAGACCGCTGATGAAAGACCACTTCGACCTCGACACCCTGGCAGTCCGTGCCGGCATCGACCGCAGCCAGTTCAACGAGCACAGCGAGGCGCTGTTCCTGACCTCGAGCTTCGTGTTCGACAACGCCGCCCAGGCGGCGGCGCGCTTTTCGGGGGCGGAGGAGGGCAACGTCTATGCCCGCTTCTCGAACCCGACCGTCACGGCAATGCAGACGCGACTGGCCGCGATGGAGGGGGCCGAGGCCTGCATCGCCACCGCTTCGGGCATGTCGGCGATCCTGTCGC
Organism: Rhodocyclaceae bacterium; assembly: GCA_041565515.1. Lineage (GTDB taxonomy): Bacteria > Pseudomonadota > Gammaproteobacteria > Burkholderiales > Rhodocyclaceae > Thauera. The sequence goes on from JBFGUQ010000329.1 coordinate 3,403, forward strand.
TGGCGATGTCCGTGCTGCAGGCGGGCGATCACGTCGTCGCTTCCCGCGGGCTGTTCGGCTCGACGCAGAATCTGTTCGACGTCATCCTGTCGAAATTCGGCATCGAGACCAGCTTCGTGCCGGCAACGAACCTGGACGCGTACCGCGCCGCG
>JBFGUQ010000330.1:0-3552 GCA_041565515.1 Rhodocyclaceae bacterium
CGGCGCCGAATCGATCCAGATCCTCGAAGGACTCGAGGCGGTGCGCAAGCGTCCCGGCATGTACATCGGCGACACCTCCGACGGCACCGGGCTGCACCACCTGGTCTTCGAGGTCGTCGACAACTCGATCGATGAGTCGCTGGCCGGCCACTGCGACGAGATCGTGGTCACGATCCATACCGACAACTCGATCAGCGTCACCGACAACGGCCGTGGCATTCCGACCGGCGTGAAGATGGACGACAAGCACGAGCCCAAGCGCAGCGCGGCCGAGATCGCACTGACCGAATTGCATGCCGGCGGCAAGTTCAACCAGAACAGCTACAAGGTCTCGGGCGGCCTGCACGGCGTCGGCGTGTCGTGCGTGAACGCACTGTCGAAGTGGCTGCGCCTCACCATCCGTCGCGACGGCAAGAAGCACTTCCTCGAGTTCCACCGCGGCGTGCCCCAGGATCGCGTCATCGAGATCGTCGACGGCGTCGAGGTCAGCCCGCTGCGCGTGGTCGGCGAGGCCACCAAGCGCGGCACCGAGGTGCATTTCCTCGCCGACGAGGAGATCTTCGGCCAGGTCGAGTTCCACTACGACATCCTCGCCAAGCGCCTGCGCGAGCTCTCGTTCCTGAACAACGGCGTCAAGATCCGCCTCGTCGACCAGCGCACCGCCAAGGAAGAGAACTTCGCCTTCGCCGGCGGCGTCAAGGGCTTCGTCGAGTACATCAACCGCACCAAAAACGTCCTGCACCCGACGGTGTTCTACGCCGCCGGCAACACCCGCATCCCCACCGGCCAAGGCCATGACGCCGAGCTGTCGGTGGAAGTTGCGATGCAGTGGAACGACAGCTACGCCGAACAGGTGCTTTGCTACACCAACAACATCCCGCAATCGGACGGCGGCACCCACCTCACCGGCCTGCGCGCGGCGATGACCCGCGTCATCAACAAGTACATCGACGAGAACGAGATCGCCAAGAAGGCCAAGGTCGACATCACCGGCGACGACATGCGCGAAGGCCTTGCCTGCGTGCTGTCGGTGAAGATGCCCGACCCCAAGTTCGCCAGCCAGACCAAGATGAAGCTGGTCTCGAGCGAGGCCCGCCCGGCGGTCGAAGAAGTCGTTGCCAACAAGCTCGGCGAGTTCCTGCTCGAGAACCCGCTCGACGCCCGCACCATCTGCAACAAGATCGTCGAGGCCGCCCGCGCCCGCGACGCCGCCCGCAAGGCGCGCGAGATGACGCGGCGCAAGGGCATCCTCGATGGCGTCGGCCTGCCCGGCAAGCTCGCCGACTGCCAGGAGAAGGACCCCGCCCTGTGCGAACTCTACCTCGTCGAGGGCGACTCCGCAGGCGGCTCGGCCAAGCAGGGTCGCGACCGCAAGTTCCAGGCGATCCTGCCGCTCAAGGGCAAGATCCTCAACGTCGAGAAGGCCCGCTTCGACAAGCTGCTGCAGAGCCAGGAGATCGCCACCCTGATCACCGCGCTCGGCACCAGCATCGGCAAGGACGACTACAAGCCCGAGAAGCTGCGCTACCACCGCATCATCCTGATGACCGACGCCGACGTCGATGGCGCCCACATCCGCACCCTGCTGCTGACCTTCTTCTACCGCCAGATGCCCGAGCTGGTCGAGCGCGGCCACATCTACATCGCCCAGCCGCCGCTGTACAAGATCAAGCACGGCAAGACCGAGCTCTACATCAAGGACGACCACGAGCTCAACGGCCACCTGCTCAAGCTCGCCCTCGACGGCGCCAGCCTGCTGCCGCGCGAGGGCGCCGAGCCGATTGTCGACGAGGCCCTGGGCGGCCTTGCGCGCAGCTACCTGCTCGCCGAAGCCGTCATCCGCCGCCTCGCCAGCTACATCGACCCCGAAGTCCTGCAGGTCATGCTCGCCCACGACATCCCGGTGAGCCTGGACGACGAAGCCTCAGCCCGCGAAGCCGCCGCCCGCATCCAGCCCTACCTGCCGGTCGGCATGCAGATCTACGCCGAGTTCCACGACGAATCCGAAGCCTGGCGCCTCACCATCGAGCGCCTGCACCATGGCAACCGCAAGTTCGGCTGGGTCGAGAACGACTTCCTCATCTCCGGCGACTACCGCAGCATCCGCAACGCCGCCGAAGCCCTGTCGGGCCTCATCGGCCCCGGCGCCGAGGTCCGCCGCGGCGAAAAGCGCCAGCCCGTCACCCGCTTCGCCGAAGCCATCACCTGGCTGCTGGCCGAAGTCGAGCGCGGCCTGTCGAAGCAGCGCTACAAGGGCCTGGGCGAAATGAACCCCGACCAACTGTGGGAAACCACCATGGACCCCGGCGTGCGCCGCCTGCTGCGCGTGCAGATCGACGACGCCATCACCGCCGACGAGATCTTCACCACGCTGATGGGCGACAACGTCGAGCCGAGAAGGGCGTTCATCGAGAGCAATGCGCTGTATGCGCAGAACATCGACGTGTGAGCTTTTGTAGCAGCGACCATAAACTGGCAAATGGCTAGGCAAATCCTGGCAGAAGGCCACAGGGGCGGGCGGATCGGATGGGTCTCCCGCCCCTTATTCATGCGTTCGTTCTTTTCAATCAGCGCGAGGCGCGTTCGTCAAAGGACGTCGCCGCCCAAGCCTCGCCGGTTGTCGTTTCTTGCGACCGGCGGCAACACCGGTTCCTTGGCCATTCACACAGCACCAAGCACGGAATGCAGGGTTCTCACACCAGCGGGCGTAAAAAGCCAGCCTAATGCGACGCAGTTGAGGACCACTGTAAGCCGAAATGCGGCCTGGAAAGACGCCTTCGTCGACTTGTGCCGAAAGTATCGCTGCGCGGCCAGAGCGCCCGGCCAACCGCCCAGGACACCGAACACGTGCAGGGTGCTTTCACGGATCCGCCATCGATTCTTCTCGGCAGCGGACTTATCGATTCCATAGGCGAAGTAGGCGACGGCACTCGTCACCAAGTAAAGCGCCAAGACCGCAATCGGTAACCTGCCGAGGAACACCGCTGCGGCGACAAAGAGCAGAAAGCAAGCGGCAAAGGCAGGGGCGATGTTGCTGCGGCCGGGCGACTTGCCTGGCTTGGCCCGCTCGCCGACGAACCCGACCGAACTCGCTCGCGCCCGGCCCTTGTCGTCGAGCTTGAGTTCATAGGTGACGAGCTGGTTCTCGGCTGGCCGTCTTTGCCGATTGGCAAAAGAACTGATGTGCACAAAGACTTGTTCGCCTCCCCCGTTCGGGGTGATGAAGCCGAAGCCCTTATCATCGTTCCAACGGGTGATTCGACCTTGATAACGCATGCAGCCTCGACGGCAGGGTTGGTTGCGGAAGGGGTGTCCGAGTCTTTCGCCGAACGCCGCCGTTCCTCGTTTCACGATCAGCGGCCGAAGGCAGCTCGACGCCCTTGCCCTTGCTGCCATGAATCCGGGCAGTGCGAGACTTGGACGGCGGCAATCGCTAGGCGACTGCACTGAACGGCATGATAACTGGATGGAAAACGATTGAGAACGGAGTGCTGAAGGCGGTCGGTTACTCATCAGCGCCTTGCCGGCACGACTGGTCGGTTCTCGGCACGC
>JBFGUQ010000331.1:0-3540 GCA_041565515.1 Rhodocyclaceae bacterium
ACCTGAAGCACGATGAGGCCGCCGAAGGCCACCCCGAGCGCTGCCGCCATCGACCGCCCGCCGCCCTGCAGCAGATCGAGCCCCAGGCCCAGGCCCCACTGGACGACGAAGGCGCCGGCGAATGCCATGAGGTTGATCGAGGTGCTCACCCGTGAGAAGACGGCCCGCGGGAAATGCTGGGATGTGGCGAGGTAGGCCTGGGCATTGACGGCCGAGAGCATGCCGAGCAGGAACCACGACAGTGCGGGCGGACCGACGTCGAACAGGATCGCGCACTGCACGACGAGCATTCCACCGTAGCCCCATTGCAGCATCTGCAGCGCATGCACGCCGCGCCGCGCCAGCCGCGTGCCGAGCATGCCGATCGACAACTGCCCGGACAGCATGCCGACATTGAGCACGACCAGCATGCGCGCCGCCTCGGCCAGATCGAGCCCGCTGACGTTCATGAGCCAGGGCACGGCCCACAGGCTTTGCATCGCCATGAAGCCGCCAACGAAGAAGGTCGACGAGGCTGCGAAACGCAGGAAGGCAGCCGAAGCATAGATCCCCCCCACCACGACGAGGGCTGCGCCGACCGAGTCCTCGCTGGCCTGCGCTGCCTCGTCGGGCAGGGATCGCATGACGAACAGCGCCGCCCCCAGCGCGACGCCGGCGATGACCCAGAACACGCCGCGCCAGCCCAGCACGGGCAGCACCGCCTCGACCGGCGCGCTCGCCGTGAGCGCGCCGAGCGCGCCGGCCGCCATGATGAAACCGGTCATCGAGCTCTGGCGTTCGGGCGGGTACCACATGGCAAAGCCCTTCAGACTGGCCATCAGGCAGGCCGACACGCCGAGGCCGATGAGCGCGCGCGCGCCGCTGAGCGAGCTCATCGAGTCGCCCAGCGCAAAGGCGACTGACCCGGCTGCGGTCAGAAGCAACAGGCCGCCTTCGACACGGCGCGGGCCCAGTCGGTCGAGGGCGATGCCGACCGGCACCTGGGCGAGGCCGAAAGCGAGGAAATAGGTACTGGTCAGCAAGCCGAGGTCGGCCGCCGAGAGGCCGAGCTCGTTCGTGAGCTCGGGCGAGATCACGGCATTGACGGTGCGCAGCAGGTAGGAGAGGTAGTAGCCGAGCGCAAAGGGCAGGAAGATGCGGCCCCAGGCGCCCGGCGCTTGCGCGGGTGACATTCGCGCTCCGGATCGGAAAGTGCCGCCATTGTGCCCGCAATCGGCCCTGCCCGCTCGTCATGACCGGGCGGACCTCACCACCGGGCGCGCCGAACAGACTTGACTCGCATCAATGCCGGCCGACTGCAGTCACGGAGAATGGATTCATCGCCCCCGGAGCCGACCATGACCACGATTGCCGAACTCATGACCCACGACCATCGCGATTGCGATCACGCCTTCGCCCGCGCCGAAGCCCTCGCTGCCCGCGCAGACTGGCCCGCGGCCGAACGCGCCCTGGCGGAATTCGCCGCCGCGCTGTGCGCCCATTTCGACGCCGAGGAGCAGGAGCTCTTTCCGCGCTTCGAGGCCGTCACCGGCATGACGGGCGGCCCGACCCGGGTCATGCGCGGCGAACATGCAGAGATGCGCGCCATGCTCGGACAGTTGCAGGCGGCACTCGCGCAGCGCAGCGCCGACGACTTCGCCGGTGAGGCAGAGACCCTGCTGTTGATGATGCAGCAGCACAACATGAAGGAAGAGAGCGTCCTCTATCCAATGTGCGACCTTCGCCTCGCCGCCGAGCAAGCCGCACTTGCCGAGGACTTGTCGCAACGTCTGCACCGGGAGCACGCAGCATGAGCACGATCGTCGTCGACGCACGCGGCCTCGAGCCGCCGGAACCCTTCGAGCGCGCCATGGAGGCGATCGCGGACCTGAAAGCCGGCGACGAGATCCGCCTGCTCCTCGACCGCATGCCGCATCCGCTGCTGCGCCTGCTCGATCGCGAGGGCTATCGCCACGACGCTGCCTTCCGCGAGGACGGAGCGGTGGAAGTCCTCATCACCCGCCCATGAGCGGAGCCAGTCCCGGGCTCGCCTACGAGGACACGCCACCGCTTTCCGCGCCGCTGCGTTTCTTCCTGACCGCGCCGCTGTTCGGCATTGCGGCGGGCGCGGTGTTGCTGGTCGACGGCGCTGTCCTGTCGTCGCGCTGGACGCCTGGCGCCCTCGCCGTGGTGCACCTGATTGCCGCCGGCTTCATGCTGCAGGTAATGCTCGGTGCCCTGCTGCAGATCCTGCCGGTGGTCGCGGGAGCCCGCTTTCCGGCGCCGCTGCGCGTGGCCGGAGCCACCCATGCCCTGCTCGCCGCCGGCGCAGCCGCACTGGCCTGGGGGCTCGGTCGCGGTTCGCCAGGGGCAATCGTCGCCGGCGCGCTATTGCTGCTGGGCGGCCTGGCGCTGTTCCTCGGCGCGGCCACGCTCGGCCTCCGCCGCGCACCGGCGGCTGCCGGCAACAGCCGCACCCCGCGCGACCTGCGCCTTGCCCTGGTCGCCCTCGGCGTCACGGCAGCCCTGGGCCTGCTGCTCGCACTTGCCCTCGGACGCGGCCTCGCCCTGCCGCTACCGCTGCCGACGCTGGTCGATGTGCACGCCGGCTGGGGCTGGATGGGCTGGGCCGCCGTACTCCTCGCCGGCACGAGCTGGGTGGTGGTGCCGATGTTTCAGATCACCCCGGCCTATCCGCCGAGCTTCACCGCTTCCTGGGCACCCGCAGTGCTGACGACGCTCGTGCTGTGGTCGGCTGCCATGGTGGCCTCCGTCGACGTCGGCATCGCGCTCGCGGCGATCGCACTGCTCGGGCTCGCCGCGGGCTTCGCCGGCGTGACCCTGAACCTCCAGTCGCGCTCGCGCCGCAGCCGCCCCGACGCGCCATTCATCGCTTTCCGCCAGGCCATGCTGGCTGCATTCGGCGGGCTCGCCGTGCTGCTCGCCTCGCTCGCCTACGATGCCGAGCATCTGCCAGTGCTGGCCGGCGTGCTCATCCTCCACGGCGCCTTCGGCGGCGCCATCAGCGCAATGCTGTACAAGATCGTGCCCTTCCTGTCGTGGCTGCACCTGACGCAGCAGGGAATCAAGGCGCCCAACATGAAGAAGCTGCTGCCAGACGGGCCTGTGCGCAGCCAGTTGAGACTGCGCACACTGACCCTGGCCACACTGCTCGCCGCCGTCTTCGTCGCGCCGGCGGGCCACGCAGCGGGCCTGCTGATGATGATCGAATTTGCCTGGCTGCTCCTCAACCTGGCACGAGTGGTCCGCACCACCCGTCGCGCCGCACGCGCCTGATTGCCCGCCCTCGGCGCCGCCCGACGCACCGGTTGCGGCGCACGCCGATGGCATCCGGCAGCGGTCCCGGGACGCCCCACGGCTCATGCCGGAGGGGTTTTTCCGGGGCTCGCACCAGGCACGCGAATCCGTTTGACGCCGGTGCACGAGGCATGTATAGTTCGCGGCTCTCGGGGTGTAGCGCAGTCCGGTAGCGCGCTTGCTTTGGGAGCAAGATGTCGGGGGTTCGAATCCCTCCACCCCGACCAGCTCACCCCGGTTGCC
>JBFGUQ010000332.1:0-3529 GCA_041565515.1 Rhodocyclaceae bacterium
CAACGAGCGCCTGGCGGCGATGGGCGAGCTGGTCGCCGGGCTCGCCCACCAGTTGCGCACGCCGCTGGCCGCGGCGTTGCTCTATACCGGCAACCTGCGCCAGCCCGAACTCGGCCCGGCCGAGCGGGCGAAGGTGGCGGATCGCGCGGTGGAGCGCCTGCGCCACCTCGAGCGCCTGATCCGCGACATGCTGCTGTTCGCCCGTGGCGACAGCCTGGGGCGGCAGCGCTTCGCAGTGTGCGAACTCGCCACCGAGATCGCACACACCCTCGACCCGCTCGCGCGCGCGCGGCAGATCGCGTTCACGACCAGTTGCGACTGCGACACGCTCGAGCTCCATGGCGACCGCAAGGCGCTCGGCGGCGCACTCACGAACCTGCTGGAGAACGCCCTCCAGGCCACCGAGCCCGGCGGCAGCGTCTTCTGCACCGTGACGCGCGAGGCCGGCGCAGGCGAGGGTGCCATCCGCTTCGTCGTGCGCGACTCCGGTCGCGGCATCGCGCCCGAGCTGCAGGCACGCCTGTTCGAGCCCTTCTTCACCACCCGCGCCGAAGGCACCGGCCTCGGGCTGGCGATCGCCCGCGGCGTCGCCCGTGCCCACGGCGGCGACATCGCGCTGCATTCGGCGCCGGGGCAGGGCTCCACCTTCATCCTGACGCTGCCCCTGCCGACCGCCGACGATGATGCGGGCGAGGCGGCGGGTGTCGTCGAGAGCCGCCGAACATGATCGAAACGCTCAACATCCTAGTCGTCGAGGACGACGCCGCGCTGCGCGACGCCGTGTGCTTCACCCTCGAGATGGCCCACCACCGCGTCACCGGCGTGGACGGCGGGCCCGCAGCGCTGGCCGAGCTGGGGCGCCAGAGCTTCAATCTGGTGGTGACCGACCTGCGCATGCAGCCGATGGACGGCCTGCAGCTCCTGCACGAGATCCGCACCCGCCTGCCGCAGCTGCCGGTGCTGCTGATGACGGCCTACGGCGACGTGGACAAGGCGGTGGCGGCAATGCGGGGCGGGGCCTGCGACTTCCTGATGAAGCCCTTCGAGCCCGAGGTGCTGCTGGAGAACGTGCGCCGCTACGCCGCCGCCCAGCCCGGCGCCGAGGACACCGTGGCCGAGGACCTGCATACCCGCAATCTGCTCGCGCTGGCCGCGCGCGTGGCCGACACCGACGCCACGGTGCTGCTGAGCGGCGAATCGGGCACCGGCAAGGAGGTCTTCGCGCGCCACATCCACGCCCGGTCGCCGCGCGCGAAAGGGGCTTTCATCGCCATCAACTGCGCCGCGATCCCCGAGAACCTGCTCGAAGCCACCCTGTTCGGCTACGAGAAGGGCGCGTTCACCGGCGCGCAGGGTGCCCAGCCGGGCAAGTTCGAGCAGGCCCAGGGCGGCACCATCCTGCTCGACGAGATCTCCGAGATGCCGCTGGCGCTGCAGGCCAAGCTGCTGCGGGTGCTGCAGGAGCGCGAGGTCGAGCGCGTCGGTGGCAGGAAGCCGGTGGCCCTCGACATCCGCGTGCTCGCCACCAGCAACGGCGACATTGAGAAGGAGGTCGCCGCCGGGCGCTTCCGCGAGGACCTCTACTACCGCCTCAACGTCTTTCCGCTGCCGATCCCCGCGCTGCGCGAGCGCCCGGCCGACATCCTGCCGCTGGCGCGCCACTTCCTCGGCCGTCACGCCGCGCAGCTGCAGCGCCAGGCACGGTTCTCGGCGGAGGCCGAGGCGCTGCTGCCGCGCTACGGCTGGCCGGGCAATGTGCGCGAGCTCGAGAACACCATGCACCGCGCGCTGATCCTGAGCACCGGCGACACCGTGACGGCGGAGACGATCCGCCTGTGCCTGCCGCACTGGAACGTGGAGGCTGCCGCGCCGCCGGCCGCCAGCGCAGCGTCCGCCGCGCCCGGCGTGCCGCTTGCCGCAGCGGGCGCGAATCCGGCGCCAGCGGCGTCGACGGGCGCGCGTCCGGCCAGCATGAAGGATCTCGAGCGCGAGCACATCCTCGCCACGCTGCGCGAGCTCGGCGGCTCGCGCAAGAAGACGGTCGAGAAACTGGGCATTTCCGAGCGAACGCTACGCTACAAGCTGCAGCAGTACCGTGACGAAGGCCACGACGTGTGAGCGAGATCCGCGTGGTGGCACGCGGATTGCTCTGCTAGACTGAGCTTACCCACTACCCGGTTTCGGGGGCGATGACATGGATACCCGCGGAATAGAACAGATGCTGTCCGAGCTGCGCTCGGTCTCGCAGGCTGCCCAGAGCAAGCCGGTGCAGGCGGCCGACCAGCCCGCCGGCGGCGTCAATTTCGCCGAGGTGCTGGACAACGCCCTCAAGGACGTCAGCGCCGCGCAGAGCGAGGCGCGCACGATGGCGAAGAACTTCTCCGCCGGCGATCCCAACGTGAACCTGCAGGACGTGATGGTGGACCTGCAGAAGGCCAGCCTGTCCTTCCAGCAGATGGTCCAGGTGCGCAACCGCCTCGTCACCGCCTACCAGGACATCATGAACATGCCGGTGTGAGGCCCACACCGGCGTTCGTCATATCCCGCCGCGCTCCCGCGCGTTGCGTTCCCTTTCCGTATTGAAGATGTAGCGCTGTATCCTGGCGTCGGCGCTGCGCGGCAGGTCGGTGAAGCGAAAGCCGATCCGCAGTGCCTCGGTGCCGCTGCGCTGGGTCTGGCGCGTGATGTTGCGCACCTCGAGCTTGAGCGCGATCGGCTCGATGTCCGGCAGCGCAAGCGTGCACTCGTCGACGGTGGCGCCGATGACGAATTCCGCCGCCTCCGGCGCGACCAGCACCGCCACGCCGCCGGCGCTGATGTCGATCACGCGCGCCTCCACCCGAACAGGCTGTCCGTTCGCCGCCCTGGCCTGCATGGCGCAAACCACCGCATGCATCAGCGGCACCTGCAGGCGGAAGAACTCGCGCCGCTGCAGGCGCAGCATCTTCTCCGGCACCGGCGCATCGAAGGCGCCGCGGCCGTCGTCCCGGCTCTGCACCACGCCGCTCAGCGAGAACTGGATGCGGATCTTGTCGAGCTGGGTGACGCACACCAGGCGGTCGGTCGACAACACGCGGGCGTTCCCCGCGGCATCGGGGCTGGCGTCCAGCACCAGCGAGCGCTCGTCGTCCGACAGCCGGATCAGCGCGGTCACGAAGGAGTTGCCTCCGCCGCCGGGGTAGGCGGTGATCAGCGCATGGCCGTCGATCAGGTCCTGCAGCAACTGCCGGATCTGGCGATGACCGTGCAGCATGTAGCGCTCGAGATCGTCGGCGCGCAATGGCGTCGGTCGTGCCGCTTCTTTCGGGTCGGGCATGGGCGGGCGTCGCGGGTCTTCGAGCGTCAGTAGCGGCCGCGCTTGCGCGCGTTGCGCTGGCGCTCGACCTTCAGGATGTAGCGCTGGATCTCGTCGTCCGCGGTGCGCGGCATGTCCGACAGCAGGCAGCCTGCGCGCAGCATCTCGATATCGTTGCGATTGACCAGGCGGAACAGGTTCTTCACCGTCAATGTCGCCGAGATCGGCGCGGTA
>JBFGUQ010000333.1:0-3523 GCA_041565515.1 Rhodocyclaceae bacterium
TGGCCTCGATAAGGGCGGCTTTTGTCGGCGGCTGATTCATCGCGTCCAGCACTTCGGCCGAGTTGAAGCCCGCATCGGCGAGCACCTCCGCCAACACGTCCCGGGAAGACAGGTCCTTGCCCTGAGCCCAGGCCGCGGCAAACATGGCGCGGTTATAGTCCTCGATCCGGTCGTTGGCGAGTGCCCAGCAGGCTCCCCGCATGGCGCTGAGGGTGCTGAAGATGAAATGTGGGTTCAGCCGATAGGGTATGCCGTAGTAGTCGGCATGACGCTGAAAGTCCTTCTTGATCCACGCCCACTTGGCGGGAACCGTGACGGGCGAGGTGTTGCCGCTCGCCTTGAGTACGCCGCCCAGCAGGATCGGCTTGTAGTCGATCGTGACGCCCGTGCGCTCAGCCAGCGCGGGGAGCCGCATCCAGGCGAAGTAAGAGGCAGGGCTGATGAAGTCGTAGTAGAAATCAATGGTCTTGCTCATGGCACGATCCTCGGTCACCAGGGTTCTGCGAAGGGGCGCACGTCCTGCTCGAAGGTCCACGCCGTGCGCGGCTGCGTGTGGAGGTGCCAGTAGATCTCTGCAAGGTCGTCGGGTCGGATGACGCCGTCGGCACCCTTGCCGGCATACAGGTCGGGCAGGAATTCTGCCGTTGTGCGGTTCTCGATCAGGCCATCGACGATCACATGGGCGACATGGATGCCCTGCGGCCCCAGTTCCCGCGCCATGCTTTGCGCCAGGGCACGAAGCGCATGCTTGCCGCCGGCGAAGGCGGCGAATCCGCGCCCGCCTCTCAGGCTGGCCGACGCACCCGTAAACAGGATGGTGCCCTCGCTGCGGGGGAGCATCCTCTTCGCAACTTCGCGCCCGACCAGGAAGCCGGCGAGCGCACACATTTCCCAGACCTTGCGATAGACGCGGGCACTTGTTTCGCACAGGTCGCAGCGAACATTGCCACCAACATTGAACACCGCCACCCGGATCGGCCCCAGGTCGGCCTCCACGCGGTCGATCAATTCGGTGACCTGCATCTCGTCGCGCGCATCGGAGTGGATGGCGGTGGCACTCGAGCCCAGGGCAACGATCTCGCCGCAAAGCCGGTCGAGATCGCCGCGACGACGTGTGGCCACGATATGAAAGCCTTCGCTGGCAAAACGCCGCGCGATGGCAGACCCCAGATGATCGCCGGCACCCACCACCAAGGCGACCGGCCTGCCGCTGGTTTCCATCCGCCCCTCCTGCCCGCTTCGAGATGACTCATCCAAGCCTATCGGAATCTCCGCACCGCAGCCTTCCTGTTCGACGCCTGGCTCGCCGCAGTCGCGCAAGTCGTGCCGTCCGGTCTGCTGCTGATTGCGGTCGTCGCGCCGGTCGTCCGGCTGTTTGTCACCAGGGTGCTGCTGGACCCGAAGGCGGGCTGAATCACTCGGCCAGACGCCGTGAGCCAGTATCCAATCCGACAGGCATCGGCATTATGAACCAGCTTGCACTTCACGACCTGCTGTTCGGGATCGTCATCGCACTGACACTGGGCGGCGCCCTGCTGTTCAGGAGCGCCCTGCTCACACCGTGACAGAAGGCCGAAAAGGTCATCACCGGCTTTCTTGGCGCCTTTCTGCTCATGGCCTTTTTCATCCTCACCCTCGCCGGCGTCAATGCCTATCTCCACCATCGGAATGGCGCAAGCGGCATCACCGCTTCATCATCCCGCCTGGTCTCTGACCCTCGTGGCTGATTCCCACCCGGCAGCAACAGGAGTACCGCATGGTCGAGTTCGGACTTCACGACGAAGCCACTGCGCCCGAAGGCAGCCAAGCCCTGCTGGCGAAATCGAAAAAAGCCCATCGAATGATTCCCGGCCTGCATGCCGTGATGGCCGAAGCGCCGGGCCTGCTTGAAGCCTATCAGCGCACGCACGGACTCTTGATCGGCTCGAGTTTCGATAAGGACGCACGGGTGTCCATCGGCTGGCGAACACCGGCCACGATCGATTGAACCCATCGACCACCCGCACGAAGTGGCGCCAGCGCCGAGACGGTTCAGAACCCTTCCAGCACGATCTTCCCGCGCGCCTTGCCGCTTTCCAGCAGGGCATGCGCGCGTCGCAGATTGGCCGCATTGATCGTGCCGAAATGCTCGCCGACGGTGGTGCGGATCACGCCCGAATCGACCAGCGCCGCCACCTCTTCGAGCAGCTGGTGCTGGGCGATCATGTCGGCCGTCTGGAACATCGAGCGGGTGAACATGAACTCCCAGTGCAGCGAGACGCTCTTGGCCTTGAGCTTCATGATGTCGAGCGGCGTGTCCGGATCGTCGATGAGCCCGATCCGGCCTTGCGGCGCGATCGCCTCGACCAGCTGGTCATAGTGGGCGGAGGTCTGGTTCAGGCTCGCGACGTGGGTGAGCTTCTCGATGCCGATGCGCTTCAGTTCATCGGCCAGGGGCTTGCGGTGGTCGATCACGTGGTGCGCGCCCAGCTCCTTCACCCACGCCTGCGTCTCCGCCCGCGAGGCCGTACCGATCACGGTCGCCGCGGTCAGTCGGCGCGCGAGCTGGGTGAGGATCGAGCCCACACCGCCTGCCGCGCCGACGATCAGCAGCACTTCACCGGCGTTGCGCTTGCCCGCTGCGATGCCGAGCCGGTCGAACAGCAGTTCCCACGCGGTGATCGTCGTCAGTGGCAGCGCGGCCGCCTCGGCGAAGCCCAGGCTGGCGGGCATGTGGCCGACGATGCGCTCGTCGACCAGTTGCAGTTCCGCATTGCTGCCGGCCCGGTTCAGGTCGCCCGCATACCAGACGCGGTCGCCTGGCTTGAACTGCGTGACCTCGCTGCCGACCGCACGAACGATCCCGGCCGCATCCCAACCGAGCACTGCCCATTGGCCCTCGGTCGGCGCGCGTCGCTGGCGGATCTTGAAGTCGACCGGATTGACTGACACGGCCTTGACTTCGACGAGCAGGTCACGCCCGGCGGCAACCGGTTCCGGCAGCGTGATGTCCTGCAGTGACGCCAGGGTATCGATGGGGAGGGAGTCTTGGTAGCCGATCGTTTTCATGAAGTTCTCCTGGAGTAGATCGTTATATTGGATGGTAAGCGCTTAGGGTTTCGGAATGATGATGCCGGATTCAGCGCTGCAAGAAGAACAGCCACCTGACGAAACACTTTCGAACGCTTGTCGACGATCCGCTGGGCACCCCTCGGGGCGATCGCCTGAGGCGACGCCGAGAATCAGCCGCCCCCCGAGAGCACGTCGATGCTGGCCGCGGCCTTGGCGACGTGTGCGGGATGTCGAAGCTCCAGGATGACACTCCCCACCCCCAGGGCCACACGCTCGGTCGCGCCGGCGAGCAGACCGAGATACACGAACGGATCGAACACCTGGCCGGCATCAGCGAAGGACGGCACGTTGAACGGCACGCCACGCAGCCAGACCGCCGCATGGCCGAGCGTTTCAGCGAGTCCTACCCGCTCGAGATGTCGCTGCAGCCTCGGCACGGGGCCGGCACTGCAGCGTTCCCGCGGCACGACCA
>JBFGUQ010000334.1:0-3521 GCA_041565515.1 Rhodocyclaceae bacterium
ATGTGCGAACACTCGCAGCGCGAAGCGGTGTCGATGGGTTTCAGGGCGATGCAGTTCAACCTGGTGGTGGCGACCAACGAGCGCGCCATCCGGCTGTGGCAACGGCTCGGCTACGCCGTCGTCGGCACGCTGCCCGGCGCCTTCAGGCACCAGTCGCTCGGCTACGTCGACGCCCTGGTAATGTACAAGCAACTGGTGGACTGAGCGCGCAGCCGCCGAGTCCGCGGAACGGGGGCGGGCGGTTTCGCGCGCCGGATCGACAAGGGGAAGAGCACATGAACGCATCGACCGAACCATCGCGCGCAGAGATCGATGCACTCGAACAGGCGGCCGTGATCGAGTTCGGCGCGTCCTGGTGCGGCATCTGCAAGGGCGCCCGGTCCGCGATCGACCAGGCGCTGGCGAACCACCCGGGTGTGCGTCACATCCGTATCGAGGACGGTCCGGGCCGTCGTCTGGGGCGCTCCTTCGGCGTGAAGCTGTGGCCGACGCTGGTCTTCCTGCGCGCGGGCCGGGAGGTCGAGCGCCTGGTCCGGCCATCCGACGGTGCGGCGATCGAACGGGCACTGGCGCAGCTCGACAGCGTGGCTTGAGCGTCGCGACGCGTTGCGCCGCGGTCATCGGCGCTGCTGCCGTTGCGCTCGCGGCGTCAGTGGCCGCGAGCGTCCCGCGCAGCCGATTCAGCCGTTCGCCGGGCGCACGCGGCACAGGTGCAGCTTCAGGTTGCTCTGGTGCGAGATCGGATCGAGCGCGCCTTCGGTCAGCGCATTGACCGACTTCCACGGATGAAAGGGCTGCGTTTGGTCCCAGCCGATCGGCACGAAGACCGTGTCGGGGCGGATGCCCGCGGTGATCCAGGCACGCGCCTCGATCGCGCCGCGTGGTGTCTCGACGCGCACCGTCTGGCCATCCTCTACGCCGATGCTGCGCGCCTTGTCCGGGTGGATTTGGCAGTACAGGTCCGGCCACATCTCCTGCGCCTGCCAGAAGTAGTGCGTCCACGAGTGGAAGTGCGGCGCCGTGGGGCGGCCGGTGACCAGCTCGGTGTCGTAGCCCTGTGCCCGCAGCTGTGCGCCCGGCGAAGCCGCGTTCGCCTGCACGATCCGTGCGGCGGCGACGGTCGCCGGGACGTGGAAGAAGGGTGACAACGGCGCCGGCGTGGCCTCGGCCGGCGGGGCGAGGTGGGGCAGGGCGGCGCCGTGCTCGGCCTCGGTGTAGAACTCGGGCAGGGCCGACAGGCCCAGGCAGCGGAACTTCTCCTCGAGCGCCTCGTTCCAGAACTCCAGCTTTCCGCTCGGGGTGGGGAAGCGCTGGCCGGCGCTGCGGCCGAAGGCGGTGCTGCCTTCGAGGTACAGCGTGCCGGGTTCCGGGTCGTCCTCATGTGCGACCGGGGTGCGCACCCAGCGATGCGGGCTGGACTTCAGCCGCGCCATCGTCACGCCGTTGAGGTCGGGCGTGGCGCGGCGGAACACCTCCTCCCAGAAGATCGCCGGGTCCTTGTATTCGTCCTTGAGGACATCGTCGAAGCCGAGGCGCTTGCCGAGCTCGATCCAGATCCAGTGGTCGGAGCGCGCCTCGCCGGGCGGCTCGATGATCCTGTCGTTCCAGACGATACGGCGATCCTCGGCCAGGCGACTGATGCCGCCCTTCTCGATGCCGCTGGCCGCGGGCAGCACGTAGTCGGCCAGCGCCGAGGTCTCGTTGCGGAACAGCTCGACGTGCACCAGCAGGTCCAGGCCGTGCAGGGCCTCGCGCACCGCCGCCTGGCCCGGCCATTGCGCGGCCGGGTTGTTGCCGGTGATCAGGGCGCGGATGGGGTAGGGCTGCGACCGGCGCATGCCGTCGAGCCAGGCGACCGGGCTGCGCCCCAGGGCGGGGCGCGTGATCGGTGCGCGCCGCGCATCGGGCACCGGCACCGTGACCCAGTCGGGCTCGGCGGCGACGTTGAAGTAAGCGCCACCCCTGCGCCCCCAGTTGCCGGTGATGGCGGCGAGGAACATCAGTACGCGGTTGGTCTGCACCGAGTTGCTGTGCTGGTTGATGCCGCGGCTGGCGAAGATCATGCAGCCGTCGGCGGCGGCAATGTCCGCCGCCAGGTCGCGGATCGCCGCGGCGTCGAGGCCGGTGACCGCGGCCGCCCAGCCGGCGCTGTAGCCCTGGGCCGCGATGAAGTCGCGCCAGCGCTCCCAGCCCATCACCCACTGCTCGCAGAACGCCAGGTCGTGCCGGCCGCTGGCGAAGATCTCGTGGATCAGGCCCAGCGCCAGGGCCATGTCGGTGCCGGGACGGATCGCCAGCCAGCGGTCGGCCTTGCTCGCCGTGGCGGTCAGGCGCGGGTCGATCACCACCATGCGGGCGCCGCTGCGCAGGCGCCAGTCGTTGACCAGGCCGAAGTTCACCGGCCGCGTCTCGGCCTGGTTGTCGCCGAAGTACACGTAAAGGCGCGCGCTGCCGATGTCGTCGTCGGTGTAGATGTTGCCCATGCTGGTCGAGCCCAGCGTGAGTTCGAGCGCGACCACCTTGCCTGCATCGCAGAAGGGCTCGGTGGTCAGTACGTTGGGCGTGCCCCAAAGCTGCGCGAACAGGCGCATGTAGCCCATGATGTTGAGCACGCCGGTGCGCGTGCCCATGTGGATCGCCAGCGCCTCGCTGCCATTGGCGCTGCGCACGGCGCGCAGGCGCTCGGCGATCTCGTCCAGGGCCTGCTCCCAGCCGATTTCCTCGAAGCGACCGCTGCCGCGCGCGCCCACGCGCTTGAGCGGGCGGGTGAGGCGGGCCGGGTTCTTGTACAGCTGCAGCGTCATCTGCGACTTGGGGCAGATGCGGCCCTGGAACACCGGGTCTTCGTCGTTGCCGAGGATGTTCACCACCTCGCCGTCGCGCAGGTGGAACTTGAGCGTGCACGCGTTGAAGCAGATGTGGCAGCCGCCGGGCCGGACCTCGTCCGGCGGCGCCGAGTTGTCATGCCGATATGGCGCCTCGGTATGATCGCCGGTCAGGCGCCGGCGGGTGCCGGGGTCGCTCAGGATCGCGGGCGGCACCCTGTCGGCCAGGCGGTCGGCCGGCGCACTGTCGCCGCCGGTGCGCTTGCGGTCCAGGTACAGCGTCGCCGGACCCTGCAGGAAATGATCGTGATCGCGCACCGGCTTGTCGACGGCCGCGGCACGCGCGAGCAGGTCGTCGCGCTCGCCGAAGGTGATCGCGCGCGTCGGGCACACGCTGGCGCAGGCCGGGCCCTCGCCGCGGGCGCGACGCGGCGCACACAGGTCGCACTTCACCGCGTGGTGGTCGACCGGGTCGTAACCCATCGCACCGTAGGGGCAGGCCAGCACGCATTCGCCGCAGCCGGTGCAGCGCGACTCATCGACGCTGACGACCCCGGTGACGGGGTCCTTCGACAAGGCCTTGGGTGCCACCGGACAGGCGCGCAGGCAGGCCGGGCGTTCGCACTGCTGGCAGGTGACGGTGAGAAAGTCGAGCGCCGGCGCCTCGGGCGCGCCCAGCCACATGACCTTGTTGCG
>JBFGUQ010000335.1:0-3507 GCA_041565515.1 Rhodocyclaceae bacterium
CAAGCGCGTTGATCGGCCGCGCGTAGCCGACATCGCCGGGCGCGAGCTCGTCGCGCACCGAATGGCGAAGCAGCAGCGCGACCGGGCGGTCCGTCGGCACTTCGCCGAGCCACCGCGAGGTGGAAGCCGGGATCGATTGCTGTGTGTCGTCGGTCATGGCGTCAGCGGGATCGCGCCCATGCGGTACCGGGCATTGCGCCTGTGGCCACCCGGTTCCCGCTCACTCGGCCGGGCCGATCGCCGCCATGTAGCGCGCCACGTAGTCGGCGAAGTCGCCCTGCTGCTCCTGCTCGATCCGGGTCTGCGTGGCCAGCGAGTCACGCGCGGCCTGCTCGAAAGCCTGCTGCGCCTCGGCGTCGAGCGGGCGGCCACGGAACCAGGCGGCATGCAGCCGTGATTGGCGCAGGGCGAAGTCGAAGAAGCCGAGCTTGTCGTCGCGCATGCTCTGCAGGACCCGTGCAGACGGCGTCTGCCCCGGATCGAACAGTTTGGCCCGCTGTGCCTCCACGGCCTTCCGGTGCAGATCGCCGCCATGGGCGGCATCGAGCAGCCCCGCGCACGGCGCCAGCTGTTCGAGCAGGGCAAGACCCCAGGTCGTCAGCTCGCGCGGCTGGCCGTGCTCCCGCAGGACCAGGCCCGGACGGCGGCCTTCCTTTACCGTGAAGGCGAAGTTGGCAGTGGACTCGCGGCATTCGGCGCCCGGCATGTTCGGGCTCTCCTCGAGCGCACAGTAGAGCAGGAAGGCATCGAGGAAGCGTGCGGCGTCGAGGTCGATCCCGAGCGGCAGGAAAGGGTCGATGTCGAGGCAGCGCACCTCGACGTACTGCACGCCGCGCCCGCCCAGGGCCTGGATCGGGCGCTCGCCGGAGCGGGCGACGCGCTTGGGGCGGATGCTCGAGTAGTACTCGTTCTCGATCTGCAACACGTTGGTGTTGAGCTGCAGCCACTCGCCGTCCTGCCGCGTGCCGATCGCGACATAGGGCGGGTAGGGCGTGGATACCGCGCAGCGCAGGCTGCCCAGGTAGCTCGCCAGGGTGTTGTAGCAGGGCTGTATGCTGGCCTGGGCGTTGTTCTGGTAGCCCAGGTCGCTCATGCGCAGGCTCGTCGCCCAGGGGAGGTAAAGGGTGCCGTCGTCGAAGGGCTCGAGGTCGTGCAGCCGGTTCCTCAGGAAGGTGCCGCAGACCGCGGGCGAGGCGCCGAAGAGGTACATCAGCAGCCAGCTGTAGCGGCGGAAATTCCGGATCAGGGCAACGTAGCGCGCCGACTGGTAGTCCCGCGCCGACCGGGTGTCGCCCTCGGCCTGCTGCAGCAAGGGCCACAGCGCCTCCGGCAGGGAAAAGTTGTAGTGGATGCCGGCAATGCACTGCATCGCCTTGCCGTAGCGCACTGCCAGTCCCTTGCGATAGACGTGCTTGATCTGGCCGGTGTGGCTGCTGCCGTATTGCGCGATCGGGATGTCGGCCTCTTCCGGCAGCTTGCACGGCATCGAGTGCGACCACAGTTGCTCCTCGCCCAGTCGCGAGTACGCGTAGCGGTGGATGGCATCGAGCTCGTCCAGGGTGCGCGCGGGGTCTTCCTCGGCGGCGGTGATGAACTCGAGCAGCGCTTCGGAATAGTCGGTGGTGATCTGTGGGTGCGTCAGCGCCGAGCCCAGTGCCTGCGGATGCGGGCTCAGGGCCAGCTGGCCGCCGGTGTCGGTGCGCAGGTTTTCCTTTTCCACACCGTGCCGGCAGTGGCGCAGCAGATCGATCCGGCCGGCGCTGTCGAGCAGGGCCAGCCGGCGAGAAAGGAGCTTGGTCAAGAGTCGGATTCCTGTTCGGGCAGATGGAGGGTTCGAGGGCCGATAAGCTAACACTTGCACCGCTTGCCGTGACACCCCCTTGCGCAAAACGCTACGCCGACGGCCGGCGCGCGGCGAGAAAGGCCTTGAGCGCCAGTGCGCTGCGCTTAGGGGTGCGTTGCTGGGTCGCATAGTCGACATGCACGAGACCGAAGCGCCGTTCGTAGCCGAAGGCCCATTCGAAATTGTCCATCAGCGACCAGACGAAGAAACCGCGCACGTCGACACCGGCGTCCATTGCGCGTGCCACCGCGGCGAAATGGCGGTTCAGGAAGGAGATGCGCTGCACGTCGTCGACCGCAGCATCGACGACGTGGTCGTCCGAGGCCATGCCGTTCTCGGTGATGTAGATCGGTGGCAGTCGCGCGTAGGCGGCCTTGAACTGGCACAGGAGTTCCTCCAGTCCCTGCGGATACACCTCCCAACCCATCTGCGTGCGTTCGACCCCGGCCACAGGGGCGTCGACGAAGCCGTGCGCGCCGTCGCTGCGCACGTTGCTGCGGGAGTAGTAGTTGATGCCGAGGAAGTCGAGGGGACGGCTGATGATGCCCATGTCGCCGGCCAGCACCAGCGGCTCGCTGCCGGGCCAGAGGCGCTGCAGGTCGGGTGGATAACGCCCCTCGAGCAGCGGGTCGAGCACCCAGGCGTTCTGCTGCACCTCGCACAGGTGCGCGGCGTCCCGGTCCGCCGGCGTGGTGCCGTCGGTCGTGCCCCGCCCGACGTTGGCCACGATGCCGCGCCGGGCGCCCGGGTCGTTGGCCTCGAGCGCCGGCAGGGCGAGCCCGTGGCCGAGCAGCAGGTGGTGCATCGCCTGCCTCGCGTAGCGGACATCCGCCAGCCCGGGTGCATGATGCCCGGTGCCGTAGCCGAGGAAGGCGGAGCACCAGGGTTCGTTCAGCGTCGCCCAGGCGGCGACCCGGCCCCGCAACTCGCGGCTCACCAGGTCCGCATACTCGGCAAAGCGGTAGGCCGTGTCGCGGTTCAGCCAGCCGCCCCGGTCCTCGAGATGCTGAGGCAGGTCCCAGTGGTAGAGCGTGACCATGCGCTCGATGCCCTTCGCCTCGAGCCGGTCGAGCAGGCGCTTGTAGAAGTCGAGGCCTGCCCGGTTGGGGCGCCCCGCCTCATCGATCACGCGCGGCCAGGCGATCGACAGGCGATAGGCGTCGACACCGAGGGAAGCGATCAGATCGACGTCCTCGGACCAGCGATGGTAGTGGTCGCAGGCCACCGCGCCGGTATCGCCGTGCAAGACCTTGCCGGGCTGGGCACAGAAGCTATCCCAGATCGACGGCAGCCGGCCGTCTTCGCCGGCTGCTCCTTCGATCTGGTAGGAGGCGGTTGCCACGCCCCAGGTGAATCCCGGCGCGGCCATCGGGGAGCCGGGCGGCGGCGCCAGGCGTTGGGGGGGCTCGTCGGTGGGCATGGCGGCGGCTTTCCGGGTTCGGGGTGGCGGAT
Organism: Rhodocyclaceae bacterium; assembly: GCA_041565515.1. GTDB lineage: Bacteria > Pseudomonadota > Gammaproteobacteria > Burkholderiales > Rhodocyclaceae > Thauera. The sequence goes on from JBFGUQ010000335.1 coordinate 3,296, forward strand.
GCACTGGAGCAGGTGCCATCTTCAACCTCGATTGTAAGAGCGAAACCCCGAAGCGACAGCGTGATATCGGATGGTCGACCGCCGCACGACCCGGACTTGGGCGGCGGTATCGGCCGCCGTTCCTTGCCGCCCACTGGCTCATCCCACTTGCCGCATCATCGCCTCTAATGCGGCCGTCAAAATTACTTGTTTGCTGCCTTGCAACATCCTCG
>JBFGUQ010000336.1:0-3498 GCA_041565515.1 Rhodocyclaceae bacterium
GCAAACCCCGACAGCGCGCTGATGAAGGCAAGGCGGGCCGGATCCGCCTTGCCCCGGCTCGACAGCACGAGGGCCCCGACCCGGGTCTGGTCGCGGGTGAACAGCGGCACCGTGATCACGCTGTCTCCATCGCCCTTGCCTGCCAGGGGGCCGAGGGCCTCCCACTCGCCTTCGCGCAAGGGGCGACTCAGTGCGCGGCGCTCGGAGACCGCCTCGGCCAGGCCGAAGGGTGCTTCGGCCAGCGTGATCGCGTCCTGCTCGGCCGGCGACACCGGTTCGCCGCCCCGCAGCATGGCCGCCGGGCGCAGCCGGCCGGGGTCCTTGCCCACGAGGTAGAGCACGCCGCTGCGGGACCCGACCGCCCGCGCGGTCTCCTCCAGCAGGTGCGGGAGCAAGCGCTCGAAGTCGGACTCCGCGGCCACGTCGCTGGTGATCTCCAGAAAGCGCGCGAGGGTGTCCCGCATGTGATCCAGGGTGAGCGCCAGCTCGTCGACCTCGCGCACCACCGAGCGCACAACGCCCGAGCGGTCGAAGTCGAAGCGCCGTACCGCCTCCGCTTCGGTGGCGAGTCGCGCGAGCGGGCGCGCGATCGCGTAGGCCAGCCACAGGGCGAAGGGCACGGCCGTCAGCATCAGCCCGGCGGTGACGAGCAGGGTCTGGTTGCGCAGCTCGCGTGCCTCGCCGAGCAGTTCGTCGGTGGGGATGGCCAGACCGAGAAAGGCGGGCTGAGGGTCGCCGAGGTCGAGGCGCGCCAGCGCCAGCATCATGTCGCGGCCATCGACGCTGGCGCGCTCGATCACCGGCACGGCGCCCGCATCGCCCACGCGCGTGAAGTCGAAGGTGGCCAGGCGTCCGAGGGGAGCGTGACCCAGCTCGCCCAGCGTCGCCGGGTGCATGTCGTCCGCCGACTTGCCGACGATGACCCCTGCCGCTGCGTCGTCGCTGCCCATCAAGCGCAGCCCGTCGTCGAACAAAACGAGGCGGGTGCCGGGGGTCATGCGCTGGCGCGCGAGCACGTCCGACAGCGTGTCGAGCTCGACATCGGCGGCCACGACGGCGCCGCCGCCGGCGCTGCGTATCGCCACCGTGCTGCCCACCTTGCGGTTGGTGAAGAAGACATAGGGGTCGGTCCTTACCACGCCCTCGGCATCCTTTGCGGCGATGTACCAGGGCCGCAGGCGCGGATCGAAGCCGAGCGCCTGTGGGCGGGCCGCCTCGCCGATCCGCGCCAATGTCTCGTCGAGATACAGGAAACGCGACACCGCCTCGCCTTCGCCGCGCTCGATGCTCTGCACCACGAAACGCGTGCCGGCGGGCGCGCCGAAGGTGGCTTCGTCGCCGGTGGCGACACGCCGCACGAGGAAGAAGTCGCCATCGGCATAGCCGACGTAATAGGACACGACGGCCGAGGACAGGCGCAGCGCCACGATGAAGGAGTCGAGCGCTTGCATCCGCATTTCGAGGGAGTCTGCGCCGTTGGCCACCGGTTGCAGCGCAAGCAGGCGCGCCGCGCCGCGCGCCGGGGAAAGCAGTCGCTCGAGCTGGGCCTCGGCCTCGCGCGCGCTGCGCGTGGCCAGCTCCATGGCGAAGTCCTCGAGCATCTGCGAGCCGCGGGAATACGACACCCAGGTGATCACGCCACCGACCGCCAGCACCAGGGTGGTGAAGGCGACCGCGATGTGAATCCGCAGCGGATAGTGGCGACGCGTCATGAAGCGGCCTTTGGCTTGTCGGGGCGGCGCTCGGGGAACGAACGTGCTGGGCCCGTCCCTTGAAGCGTAGCCGCGATCGTGCCCCACGGCGCGCTGCAACAGGCGTTGGGCGTTCGCTGGCGCGCTTCCGGCTTCGGAATCAGGCCAGTCCCGCATCCTTGAGCACGGGCTTCCAGCACTCCTTCGCTATCTTCCTGAATCCCTTCGCCTTCGGGTGGAGTTCGTTCGCCCAGTCGGCGGGAGAAAGCGTCCCGCGGCTGTCGGCGATCAGCAGGTGCTGTGGATCTCCGGATGCGATGTTGGTGAGCATGTCGTGAAACGCATCGATCAGGTAGCGCACGCAGTCCTGCTGCAGCACCTCGGGCACGCCGGCATCGGCCAGTGCCGGCTTGAGCCAGCCATGGCCACCGGCGACGCCTCGGCCATCCGGAATCGCATAGTCGTACGAGTGCATCACGATCAGGCAGTCGAGCGTGGTGAAGGTATAGACCAGGCCGATCAGGCGACGGTAGTACTGGTCCATGCGCTCGAGGAAGCGGCCGAGCCCGCCGTCGCCGGACTGAAAGCAGTCCGCCGCCGTCTGCGCCGCCGTGCAGTCCAGCTTGAGCAGCGGGCGCATGTCGTTGAAGCCGGCGAAGTCATTGCCGCCGCCGCTGATGAATACGGCCGACAGCGTTCGCCCATACAGGCGCAGTGCGCCGACGACCTGATCGCGATACTTGCCATCGACGTAATCGAAGGCCTCCGCACCGTTCATCCCCTTGGCAAGAACCGTGTGCCCCTTCCTTTCGACGATCGGCCCCAGGTAGCTGATCAGGCTGCCGCCGAAGAACGGATACCAGAACCACGAGTCGCCGATGGCGAGGATGCTCGGCGTCGCGAGCGCGCGTTGCAGCGATCCTTCGTCCCAATAGACGTTCATGTTGTCCCCCCTGGGCTGGCGCCAACCGGTCTCGACGCGACACCCATGCAGGCATCGCGTCCGGCGCGAATCGATGCTGCCGGTTCAGCGTTCGAACGATTCATTACTCAGCATAGATCACGGTAATGAAACAGGCGCCCGAACCCCATCCGGCCCGATGGCGGCCGGTGGGCATCAAGGCCCCGCCCGGCGGGATGCGTTCGACTAACCGGGGCCGGCCCGGGCCGCGCGACTGGCTTGCCTCCGGGAAACCAGGTTTATGGCTCGATAAAAATATTCGTTGCAGATGATGTTGCATTGCACCATCGAATTGCCTATCCTGCAGTTGTCTCCTCCACCCTCCTCCTTTGGTGTGGATTTCAGCCCGGGCCCGAAAGCGCTCGGGCTTTTTCTTTTTCCGGGGCGGCTGCGCTCCGGTTCGTGCAACGCGGCGCGGGCCGCGAACAGGAGCGGTCGATCCCTAGCGGGTGCCGCTGCGCCGTATCGGTACCGCGACCGCGGCCTCGTCCGTCTCCGCGTGCGCGGGAGCCGATGCGGGCGGCTCGCCATGGCGCCAGCCCAGCACCATCACCGTCAGCGCCGGCAGGAAGGTGAGCGACACCACCGCGGTACCGAGCAGGCCGAACAGCACGATCGCGCCGACGCCGCGGTAGAGCTCCGCGCCTTCGCCGGGCAACAGCACCAGCGGCGCGAGGCCGCAGGCGGTGGTCAGGGTGGACATCGCGATCGGGCGCAGCCGCGTTTCCACCGCGTCGCGCACCGCCTCGCGCGCCTCCATGCCGTGCTCGCGCACATTGCTCATGGCCTGGTGGACGATCAGGATGGGGTTGTTTACCACCGTACCCATCAGGATCAGGAAGCCGA
>JBFGUQ010000337.1:0-3480 GCA_041565515.1 Rhodocyclaceae bacterium
ACAAGGCCAGGTACGAGGGCCTGCCGGACGACCTGAAGAAGGTGATCGACGCCAACTCGGGTGCCGATTTCTCGGCCCGGATCGGCCGCGTGTGGGACGAGTCGGCCCCGGCCGCGCGTCAGCTCGCGGTCGATCGCGGCAACCAGTTCAACACCATTCCGGCTTCCGAGCTGGCGGCCTGGCGCAAGATCGGCGACGACATCGCGGCGGAATGGGTGAAGGAGATGGACGGCAAGGGCTACCCGGGCCGGGCCATGCTCGACGGCGCCAAGGAACTGATCAGGCAGAACGCCAGGTAGGCCGTCCGCCGAGTGCCCGGCAAGCTCACCCGCGCGTCGGCGGGCGCGAGCTTGCCGCGTCGCTTTCCGCTGCGGGTCCCTTCCGTTTCCCGAACGTCGGTGGAGGTCGATGATGAAGCTTCATACCTATTTCCGCAGCTCGGCGGCCTACCGGGTGCGCATTGCGCTCAACCTCAAGGGGCTGGCCTACGATTCGGTGCCGGTGCACCTGCTGCGCGCAGGCGGCGAACAACGCCAGCCGGACTATCTGGCGCTGAACCCGGCGGGTCTCGTACCGACGCTGGAAGACGATGGCGCGGTCCTCGCGCAATCGCTGGCGATCATCGAGTATCTCGAGGAGACCCGTCCAGAGGTGGCATTGCTGCCCGGCCCCGCACTCGAGCGTGCGCGCGTCCGCGCCATCGCTCAGGCGGTCGCCTGCGACATCCATCCGCTCAACAATCTGCGCGTGCTGAAGTACCTCAAGCACGAGCTCGGCGTCTCGGAAGAGCGAAAGAACGCCTGGTACCGGCACTGGGTCGATGTCGGCCTCGCCGCGGTCGAGGCCATGCTGGCGAACGACCCGCGCACCGGCGCTTTCTGTCATGGCGATACGCCGACGCTGGCCGATTGCTGCCTGGTGCCGCAGGTGTTCAATGCGCGCCGCTTCGACTGCGATCTGACGGCGCTGCCTACCGTGCTGCGCATCGTCGAGCGCTGCGAGGCGCTGGAGGCGTTCAGGCTCGCCGCGCCGGCTGTCCAGCCGGATGCCGAGTGAGCATCGACCGCGGAAGAATCAGGGCCTGCCCGTCGGCGGTCGCCGTTTGCCCGTGAGCCTGCTCCGGTGACGCCTGCGAGGTGCTTCGCCACCGGGCGATCCGAGCCCGTTGCGGCTCAGACGCCCCACACCACCGGCACGCCCTCGCGCTGCGAGGCCTCGAGCATGTCGAGCAGCGGCCAGGCGCGCTGGGCGAGGCCGACCGGGGCCGCCATGCCCGTCCGGTCCTTGTCCTGTTCATCTTCCTCGGCATCTGCCGCGCGCTCGGCCTGACGCGCGCGGTCCTCGTCGATCGCGGCGCGCAGGCGTGCGATCGCACCCGGCAGCTGCTCGACGGTGACGATGCCCTTGGCGTCTGCCGCATCCTTGCCCAGGATGCGGATGAGCTTCTTCGCCGCGTCGCCGAACATGATGACGTCGGCACTGGCGTCGGACTTGAACGTGACCAGCATGTGCTTCTCCTCAGAGTCCCTTGACTGCGTAGATGCCCGGCGCGTTGCGCCAGTAGCCCTTGTAGTCCATGCCGCAGCCGAACAGGAAGCGGTCGGCGATATCGACCCCGGTGAAGTCGGCGCGCATGCCGGGAAACGCCTTGCGCTCGTGCGTCTTGTGCACGAGGACCGCGGACAACACCTCCGACGCGCCTTCCTGCTTGAGGTGCTTGATGATCGCGTCGAGGGTGTGGCCCTCGTCGAGGATGTCGTCGAGCACGAGCACGGTGCGCCCGCGCAGGTCCTGTGTCGGGCGAACGCGCCAGTCCAGCAGCGTGCCCTGCAGCGCGTGGCCGTAGCGCGTGGCGTGCAGGTAGGCGACTTCGAGCGGAAAGGGCAGGCGCGGCAGGATGCGGCCGGCGAGGATCAGCCCGCCGTTCATCACCGCATACACCAGCGGATTGCGTTCGGCCAGGCGCGCCGTGATCTCGGTCGCCATGCGGTCGAGCGCGGCTTCCACTGTCTGCGCGTCGGCCAGGCAGTCCGCCTGCTCGCGCGCGCGCTTGATTTCTTCCATGTCGAGCGACATTGCGGTGTTCGGGGGCGCGGGGCCGTTGTGCGTAGGACTCGCCATTTTAGCGCCGATCGCCCGGGCCGGTGCTTGTGCGGGCCGCGAGGGCGCGGTAAAAGACGCGGGTCGAAGCCATCCCAGCGGGACCCGCCATGTCCATCCACGAAATTCGTCATCCGCTCGTGCGCCACAAGATCGGCCTGATGCGCGAGGGCGACATCAGCACGAAGAAGTTCCGCGAGCTCACCGCCGAACTCGCCCGTCTGCTCGCCTACGAGGCCTGCCAGGACTTCCCTCTCGAGACCGCGCAGATCGAAGGCTGGGCGGGGCCGGTGGAGGTGGAGCGGATCAAGGGCAAGAAGGTCACGGTCGTGCCCATCCTGCGCGCCGGCCTGGGCATGCTGGACGGCGTGCTCGACATGATCCCGAGCGCCAAGGTCAGCGTGGTCGGCATCGCCCGCAACGAGGAGACGCTGCAACCGGCGCCGTATTTCGAGAAGTTCGTCGGCCAGCTCGGCGAACGCATGGCGCTGATCATCGATCCGATGCTGGCGACCGGCGGCTCGATGGTGGCGACGGTGGACATGCTCAAGCGCAACGGCTGTCGCCAGGTGCGCGCCCTGGTCCTCGTCGCGGCGCCCGAGGGCATCGCGCTGATGGCGCAGAAGCACCCCGATGTCGAGATCTACACCGCGAGCATCGACAGCCACCTGAACGACCACGGCTACATCATTCCCGGCCTCGGCGACGCGGGCGACAAGATCTTCGGTACGCGTCACAACTGAGCGCCGCCGGTCGTGATCCAGCGGCGACATTCGCCCGCTGCCTTCATCTCCACCGCCTGCTTCAATCGCCCACCGGTCGTCGCCCGCCGCGGCGGGTGATCGACGCCCGGCGGTTCGATGCACCCCTGCAAACGAGGACCCAGCCCGCGACGGCCCTGCGCCGCCGGCGGGCGGAGAAGAAACATGCGTGAACTCCCCATCCAGTCCGCCAGCCCCGCCTGGCGGCAGGCGATCTCCGGCGCCCAGATCCTGTTCGTGGCCTTCGGCGCACTCGTCCTGGTACCGCTGCTCACCGGTCTCAATCCCAGTCTTGCGCTGCTGGGCGCGGGCGTGGGTACGCTGCTGTTCCAGCTCGTGACCGGTCGCCAGGTGCCGATCTTCCTCGGCTCGAGCTTCGCCTTCATCGCCCCGATCATCTTCAGCATCCAGACCTGGGGCGCCCCGGCGACGCTCGGAGCGCTGGCCTGCGTGTCGCTGGTCTACTTCGTCTTCGCCGCGCTGGTGTGGCGTCACGGCGCCGAGATCGTGCACCGCTACATGCCGCCGGTGGTGGTCGGGCCGATCATCATGATCATCGGCCTGTCGCTCGCCGCAGTGGCGGTGAACATGGCGATGGGGCGCAGCGGCGACGGCAAGA
>JBFGUQ010000338.1:0-3480 GCA_041565515.1 Rhodocyclaceae bacterium
GGGTCGAGGTCGGGGGCCAGCGCAAGCACGTGATGAGCTACCTCGGCGACTTCCTGTTCGCGCCGCAGCGCGCGCGCTCGCCGGTGAAGTCGCTCTCCGGCGGCGAGCGCAACCGCCTGCTGCTGGCGCGCCTGTTCGCGCGGCCGGCCAACGTCATGGTGCTCGACGAGCCGACCAACGACCTCGACATCGAGACCCTGGATCTGCTCGAGGAGCTGCTCGCCGGCTACGACGGCACGCTGTTCCTGGTCAGCCACGACCGTGCCTTTCTCGACAACGTCGTCACCCAGGTCATCGCCGCCGAGGGCGAGGGCCGGTGGGGCGAATACGCCGGTGGCTACGCCGAATGGCAGCGCGTGCAGCAGGAGCGTGAGACCGCGCGCGAGGCCGAGCGCGAAACCGTGCGCCGCGGCGCCGCGCAATCGGCCAAGCCGGCCGCCGAGCCCAGGGCCGCGAGTCGCCCCGCCAAGATGTCGTTCAACGACAAGCGCGAGCTCGAGGCGCTGCCCGACCGCATCGCCGCGCTCGAGGCCGAGCAGGTGGCACTGCATGCGCGCATGGCCGACCCGGCCCTGTACCAGCAGGAGCCGCAGGAGGTCGGGCGCATCAAGTCCCGGCTCGACGAGCTCGACAACGAGATCGAGGCGGCGATGCTGCGCTGGGAGGAACTCGAGACGCGCGCGGGCACCTGACACGGCGCGCTTGCGCCCTTCTCAGCCGGAGAAGGTCCCGATCTGCTGCAGCCAGGCGGTCGTGCCCGCCGCGCCGAGGAAGACGACGACGTGAAACCCCGCCCACAGGCGGTAGCGGCGGGCGATGCGGGCCGGGTCGAGGTCCGAGATCAGGTACAGCCTGCCGTCCTCGGGGCGTCGCATCAGATGCGCCTCCGGCGCGCGCAGCACCGCGTCGCGGCGCGCATGCACCTCGCGCTTCGCCTGGGCGCGCGCCAGCTCCCACTCCCCAAGGTCGATCTCGCCATTGCCGTCGAGGTCGAAGCGCGCCAGCAGTCCCGGCTTGTCGGCCTTCCAGTGCGCCAGCAGTTCGCGCACCTGTGCGGCGGTGTCGAGCTGCGGGTCGATGCTGCCGAGGGTGACGAAGTCGCCCAGCACGTACAGCGGATCCTGGCTGATCAGCGACCACTGCGTGTAGCGCATGTCGCCGCGCGTGTGCACGTCGCGCCGGTGCACCAGCATCTCGGCGCCCTCCGGGTCGACCGCGCAGGTGCCGCTGGCGTCGGCGAGGAGGAAGGAGGCGTCGCTCTCGACCGTCGACTCGTGCCGCCACTTGCCGTCGCCCTGCCTGCGCGCCGTCACCAGCCGATACCACAGCACCGGCAGCCCGTCGAAGGGCGACAGCAGCGGCGTGCCGTCCAGGGGCAGGCCGCGGCCGCGCAGCTCGGTGTAGCCCTGCGCCGCCGAGGCGATGCGCGAGGTCGGGGTGTCGAGGATCAGGCGCGCATGCTGGATCGCCCGCAGCCAGCCGAACAGGCCGGAGCCCATCAGCACGGCGAGCGCGAACAGCGTGCCCCAGCCACGATCGGCATGGAACGCGAACGCGACCAGGCCGAGCTGCACCAGCGGCAGCGCGAGGTCGAGCTTGCCGCGCCTCAGGCGAACGAGCATCGGTCAGGCGGCTCGGCTGGGCCGATCGATCGGAGTGCGTGGGCGACGCGTGTCAGCTGCTGAACAGCGCCTTGAGGTCGACATCGGCCTTTTCCGCGCTCGAGAACTCCAGCAGCGGTTGCGGGACGAACTGGCACAGGCGGGCGACGATGAGGTCGGGGAACTGCTCGATGCGCACGTTGTGCACATTGACCGACTCGTTGTACCACTCGCGCCGGTCGGCGATGCCGTTCTCCAGCGCGGTGATGCGGCTCTGCAGCTGCATGAAGTGTTCGTTGGCCCTGAGCTCGGGGTAGGCCTCGGCCACGGCGAAGATCTGGCCCAGGCCGGCGCGCAGCATGCCCTCGGCCGCGCCCAGCGCCGGCACGTCGTGCGCCTCGCGCGCCTGGGCGACGCGGGCGCGGGCCTCGGTGACGCGGGTGAGCGTGTCCTGCTCGAACTGCTTGTACTGGCGGCACACCTCCACCAGCTTCGGCAGCTCCTCGTGGCGCTGCTTGAGCAGCACGTCGATGTTGGCCCAGGCCTTGGCGACGTTGTGCTTGAGGCGGACGAGACCGTTATAGACGACCACGCCGTAAAGGAGTGCGACGACGACGAGGCCGAGCAGGACGGCGAAGGAAACGCTCATGGGACAGGCTCCTTTGTAATGCGGCGCATCATATACTCACGCTTCGGGTCCGGATGTTGCGCACGACACGCTGTGCCGCCGGTGTCGCGGCGTGCCGGCGCCGGGCCGGCAGGCGCTGGAGGTTGAATTGAAGGGAAGGCTCTTGGACTTGGTGGCTGCGACGGCGGCGATCGGTGTGCTCGCCGGCGCCTTCGCGGCCTACCAGCATCCGTCGATGCTGATCGATTTCTCCGACCTGGTGTTCTGCGGCTGAGGCCTCAGGCTTCGGGCGGCGGCAGGAAGCGCGCACGCTGCGCTTCGGGCACGGCGAGGCGGTGCAGCAGCTGCTCGCGGCCGATGTGCAGCAGCGCCTCGATGGCGTCGAGGTCGTCGGGCAGGGCGGGGTCGTCCCAGCCGTGCGAGACGTGGCGGGCCAGATCGGCGGCGAGCCCGATCGTGCGCACGCGCGGGTTGTCGTGCTCGGTCTCGTCGAGCAGCTGCACCAGCAGTTCGGGCAGGCGCCAGCGCCGGATCAGTCCGAGCTGGATCTCGCTGGCGGTGACGCCGAACACCGCCCGTTGCGCCACCGCGCTGCGCAGGCCGCGCTCGGCCTGCTGCATCGCATGCACGCGGGCGGTCAGCGCGGGCGCGAACACCCAGCAGACGATGTCGGTGGCTTCGCGCAGCAGGGCGGCGACGGTGATCTCCTGCACGTCGAGGTCGTGCCGGACCACCGCCCAGTCACGTGCGAAGGCGGCGGCGCGGCGCGCGCGCCCGATCACCTTGAGCACGCCGACCAGCGCCTTCGGCTGCCCCTGCAAGGCGTCCTCGACGGTGGGCAGATCGGCGAAGGTCTCGAAGAAGGGCGTCACCCCCATCATCATCACGGCGTGGTCGATGGTGGTGATGTCGTGGTTCTGCGACTGGCGGCGGTGGCGCTCGAGATGGGTGAGCACCCGCATCGTCATCAGCGGGTCGCTCAGCACCAGGGCGGCGATGCGTTTGGCGCCGACCGTGTCGGCCTCGGCGCGCAGCGCATCGAGTTCGCGCGCGGTGTGACGCAGCACCGGCAGCGTCTGGCGCGAGAAGTGTTCGACATAGGCGTCGACCGTTCGCAGCGGTGTGGCCAGCAGGTTCATGTTCGGGTGTTGCACAGTGAGGTCGCCGTCCCTGATTATCGGCTCATTCGCGCCGAACTGAAGCAGGGCTCGGCGTGGGCGGGGGATGCCGTCGGGTTTTGGCTATAATCGA
>JBFGUQ010000339.1:0-3473 GCA_041565515.1 Rhodocyclaceae bacterium
GACCACGCGGCAGCCGAAACGGCAGTCGACATGATCGGGGATGCTGGCGTTCTCGATCACGCTCGCCCAGCGCACGTCGCCGGCGAGGAAGGACGAGAGCTTGACGCGGTTGTATGGCTCCCACGGCTCGGCGCCGTACCAGACGATGGACGCATCGCGCTTGCGCCGCGCGATCTCATGCACGACGCGCAGGCCGGACGGGCCGCTGCCCACGACCACGAAGGGCGTGTCGTTCGTCACGGGTTTGGGGGTGCTCACGCGAGCATCCATGTCCGGCTCTCCTGTGGGGGCACTCGCACCCGGGTTTCGCTTCGATTCCCGGCATGTTTCCGCACCGGAATGCGATCGATCGCGCACGCCGCGGCGGCTGCGCCGGCTGCGCCGCGCGTCTATGGTGCGACGCAGTAATTCATGGCTTTTTCTGTTGCCCGGCGCCCGAGGGCTGCAGGCAGCTTGCAGCAGGGTATATGCGAGGACCGTGCCAGGTTGTCTAACATATTGTTTTTCATATGTTTGACGTTGGCATCATGCTGCAGGTGCACTTGGGTCGCACCTTCACAGTGCGTTGTGCGCTGCAACAGTGCGCCCTCGCCGGCGCGGCCGGTCGGGTGCGCACGGCAAGGATGCGCGGCAGGGACGGCCGGGATGCAGGATGCCGCGCAGGAACGAGTCGATTCGCTCGTCGGGATCGGATCGGGCGCGGCCGCGATCGTTGAGGCGCCGCGCGCGGCCGCGGCGGCGGCTGCGGGCTGCGGCCGGCGGCGCTGGCCTGGCGCGACGAGGCGCCCGGGCGAGCCCGCTAGATCGGGCCTTCGCTCGGGTTCTCCGACCGGTATGCGTCCGCCTGGCCGACCAGCCAGGCGGAGAAGTGCTGCAGGGCGGCACGATCCTGGCGACCGTCGGGGCACACCAGATAGTAGGCCATGTCGCTGCTCACGTTGATGTCGAAGGGCGCCACCAGTTCGCCCGACGCGAGTTCCGCCTGGACCAGGAAGTGAGGCACCAGCGCGACGCCGAGTCCGGCACGCGCGGCCTCGGCGAGCATCGAGAACAGTTCGAAGCGCGACCCGCCGATGGCATCCACGTCCGCCACGCCGGCCGCTTCGAACCAGCGCGGCCAGGCGTCATGACGCGCGGACTGATGCAGCAGCGGCAAGGCGGCCAGGTCGACGGGTTCGCGGACACTTTGGCGCTGGAGCAGTGCGGGCGCAAGAACGGGGATCATTTCCTCGCCGAACAGATAGGTGCTCGTAGCACCCGGCCAGACCGCGGAGCCGGCATGGATGGCGGCGTCGAATGCTGCGTCGGTGAACAGGAAGGCTTCGGCGCGGGTGGTGAGGTTGACCGTCACGTCCGGGTGCCGGCGCTGGAAATCGGGCAGTCTCGGAATCAGCCAGCGCGTGGCGAAGGTCGGCACCACCGCAAGTTCGAGCACGTCGCCCACCCCGCGGTGGGCCATGATCGACACCGTGTCGTGCTCCAGCCGATCGAGACCGGCCGTCAGCTGGCGGGCATAGAGCTGGCCGGCCTCGGTCAGCGAGATGCGCTTCTTGACCCGATTGAACAGCCGCACGCCGAGGTAGTCCTCGAGCACGCCCACCTGCTTGGAGACCGCGCTCTGGGTCAGCGACAGCGCCGCGGCGGCGCGCGTGAAGCTCAGATGGCGGGCGGAGGCCTCGAAGGCTGCCAGCGACTCGATGCTGGGGATGCGTCGGCGCATGGATCATTCCTCATGCTCATGATGTCCGTAGTGTATTTCGTTTGATAAAGCGCTGCTCGACCGCAAGAATGGCGCCCGCGTTGAGAGATAAGTTATTGTTTAAAAGAAGTATTTGCACAAATATTTCTCCTTGGCGCGATCCGGCGTCCATTCCGCGAACAAGTCCGGAAAATTTCGATCAGGAGTAGAAGTATGCAAGCCAGCCAGAACATGATTGCCAAGCCCCTTCCCCAGCCCGAGTTGGCGCGTGGCGCCGAAGGTGTCGCGAAGCCGCCCATTCCCTTCTTCACCGCCGTGTTCGGCATGCGTGCCGAGGCCGTCGACAGCGCCGAACTCGAGCGCGTGGTGGAGCTGGGATACAACTGAGCGCCGCGCGGGTTGCGGCCCGGCCCTCACCGCTTTGCGTCTACACACAAGCATCCCCTTCGCTTGCACGCGGCAGGGCCATCGACGCCCGCCCGATTCCGCTCCCCTGCAGTGCCGCGCTCAGCCGCGCCCCCGTCGGGCGCCGCTGCCCGACTCCCCTGTTGCCCGTTCCCGCTCGGGCGATGGAGGCGGACATTGCGCTGTTGCGCCCGCGCTTCGCGGCGCCGCAGTGACGGCCATGACCCGAACGCTCTCCGCCGCCGCTGGTGCAGCGTCTCGCTGCGCGGCTCCGGTCTGCCGACCTCGACGAAAAATTCCCTCGGCTTCTTCTCTTGAAATCCCGGGTACCCGCCCCTATTATTAGCACTCGTTGGCAGTGAGTGCTAACAGCGCCAGCCGCAAGGCCTGCGCACCCTGCGAATGCGTTTTGCGGGTACGGCCCGCGCTATCCCCAGTTAGTTGAATCCGAAAGAAGGAGTGAACTCGATGAAGATTCGTCCCTTGCATGATCGCGTGATCGTCAAGCGCCTTGAAGCCGAACGCAAGACCGCCAGCGGTATCGTGATCCCCGACTCCGCCGGCGAGAAGCCCGACCAGGGCGAAGTGCTGGCCGTCGGCAACGGCAAGATCCTCGACGACGGCAAGGTCCGTCCGATGGCCGTCAAGGTTGGCGACAAGGTCCTGTTCGGCAAGTACGCCGGCCAGACCGTCAAGGTCGAAGGCGATGAGCTTCTCGTCATGCGCGAAGAAGACATCATGGGCGTGGTCGAGGCCTGAGCCTCCCATCGCTCCCCGACACTCAAATCGAAATAATTCTGGAGTCATGAACAATGGCAGCTAAAGAAGTCAAGTTTGGCGATTCGGCTCGCGAGCGCATGGTCGCTGGCGTCAATATCCTGGCCAACGCGGTCAAGGTCACCCTCGGCCCCAAGGGTCGCAACGTCGTGCTCGAGCGCTCCTTCGGCGCCCCGACCGTGACCAAGGACGGCGTCTCCGTCGCCAAGGAAATCGAACTGAAGGACAAGTTCGAGAACATGGGCGCGCAGATGGTCAAGGAAGTCGCTTCCAAGACCTCCGACATCGCCGGTGACGGCACCACCACCGCGACCGTGCTGGCCCAGTCGATCGTGCGCGAAGGCATGAAGTTCGTTGCCGCCGGCATGAACCCGATGGACCTCAAGCGCGGTATCGACAAGGCCGTCGTCGCCACCATCGAAGAGCTGAAGGCGCTGTCCAAGCCGTGCTCGACGAACAAGGAAATCGCCCAGGTCGGCTCGATCTCGGCCAACTCCGATGCCGACATCGGCGAGATCATCGCCCGTGCCATGGACAAGGTCGGCAAGGAAGGCGTCATCACCGTCGAGGACGGCAAGAGCCTGAACAACGA
>JBFGUQ010000340.1:0-3473 GCA_041565515.1 Rhodocyclaceae bacterium
GCAGGGACAGCGCCCGAGCGGCGACGTCGATGCCGGCGCGCACCGACTGGACGAGGAAGAAGGCAGCGAAGCGCACCATCGCCCCAGCCTCGAGCCGCACCCGCCGCGCGGGCTGGAGCGCGATGCTGGCACCGAGGGCGACAAGGATGACCGGCGCGCCGAAGCCCCACGCGGCATCGCCAGCCAGCGCCCACCAAAGGAGCGCGAGCAGCAGCGTGCGCATGCACACCGTTCCCAAAATGGCTCTCCCGACCGGCATCGTCTTGGCTCTCCCTTGCCGTGGCGATTTCCCGCAGTCGACGGCCAGTCCCCGGCCCTCGCCGCTCGTCCCCCGTTCCCGTTCCCGTTCCCGGTTTCGCAGCTGAAGCCTAACCGACAGCTTGCCCAGACTACAACGGATCATATTGCCCGCCACCCCTGTCGGCTGGAGCGGGATTCGCAGCTGACGATTTTTCGGGTCGCGCGGGCCCACTCGACGATAATCGGGCATGACCGAATCGCCACCCCGCTCCTTGCAGCCCGTATCCGCGCCCGCAGCAACCCCGGAAGCGCCTTCCTTCGACGAACTGCCGCTGTCGCCGGCCCTGCAGACCACCTTGCGGCAGCTCGAGTACCGGACGATGACGCCGATCCAGGCAGCGAGCCTGCCCATGGCGCTGGCCGGGAACGACCTGATCGCGCAGGCGAAGACCGGCAGCGGCAAGACCGCCGCCTTCGCGCTCGCGCTGCTCACCAACCTGAACCCGCGCCGGTTCGCGGTGCAGGCCATGGTGCTGTGCCCGACGCGCGAGCTCGCCGAGCAGGTCGCGCAGGAGATCCGCCGCCTGGCGCGGTTCGAGGACAACATCAAGATCCTCGCGCTGTGCGGCGGCTCCACCATGCGCCCGCAGCGGGCCAGCCTGGAGCACGGCGCCCACATCGTCGTCGGCACGCCTGGGCGCATCATGGATCACCTCGAGCGCGGCAGCCTCGCGCTGGATGCCCTCAACACCCTGGTGCTCGACGAGGCCGATCGCATGCTCGACATGGGCTTCAACGACGCCATCAGCTTCGTCGCCGGGCGCTGCCCCGAGCGACGCCAGACCCTGCTGTTCTCGGCGACCTATCCCGAAGGCATCGCCCGACTGGCCGCGCGCCTCCTGCGAACGCCGCGGGAGGTGAAGCTGGTGGAGCAGCACGACGGTGGCAAGATCCGCCAGCGCTTCTACCAGATCGAGCACGAGGAGCGGCTACAGGCCGTCGCAGCCCTGCTCGAGCACTACCGGCCGGTCAGCACGCTGGCATTCTGCAACACCAAGCAGCAGTGCCGCGCATTGGTGGAGTTGCTGCAGGCACAGGGCTTCGCGGCCCTGACCCTGAACGGCGACCTCGACCAGCGCGAGCGCGACCAGGTGCTGATCCGGTTCGCCAACCGCAGTTGCTCGGTGCTGGTGGCGACCGACGTGGCCGCGCGCGGCCTCGATATCGCCGGCCTCGAGGCGGTCATCAACGTCGATGTCACCCCCGACCCCGAGATACACATCCATCGTGTCGGCCGCACCGGCCGCGGTGACGCGGACGGCTGGGCGCTGAGCCTTTGCAGCCCGGCCGACAGGCGGCGAGTGGAGGCGATCTCGCAGGTAACGGGCAGCGATCCGGAGTGGCACGGCCTGGGCTCGCTGCAGCGCGGTGACGGCTCGCCGCTGCGGCCGCCGATGGTGACGCTGCAGATACTCGGCGGGCGCAAGGACAAGATCCGCCCGGGTGACGTGCTCGGCGCGCTCACTGGGGAAGCGGGTTTCACCCGTGAGCAGATCGGCAGGATCACGGTGACGGACCAGACCACCTACGTCGCCGTCGTGCGCGACATCGCCCGTGACGCCGTTCGCCGCCTGTCGGCGGGCAGGGTGAAGGGCAAGGCGGTCAAGGTGCGCGCGCTCGAAGGCTGATTCGCCCGCCCTCGGCGCACGCCTGCCGTGACCGGGCGCGGAGCCTACTCGCCCGCCCTCGGGCAAGTGGCTTGCGCGGCCGCCGACCACAGCGGCCGACCCGTCGCGTCGAGATAGCTCAGGTAGGCGCGCAGGTCGAACTCGAGCCGATGGTAGGCGGGCTCCATGTGCCGGCACAGCTGATAGAAGGCCTTGTCGTGGTCGCGCTCCTTCAGGTGCGCGAGTTCATGCACGACGATCATGCGCAGGAATTCCGCCGGCATGTCCCTGAACACCGTCGCGATCCGTATCTCGCGCTTCGACTTCAACCTCGCGCCCTGCACGCGGGAGATGGTGGTGTGCGTTCCGAGGGCGTTGCGGATCACGTGCAGCTTGCTGTCGAACGCCACCCTGCTCAGCTGGCCGGCGTTGCGCAGGAACGCGTCCTTGATAACCAGGACGTAGTCGTAGAGCGCCTTGTCGGTGCGAACCGAGTGGGCCTGCGGATACTTCTCGAGCATCGCTGCGGCGAAGCGGTCCTGCTCAATCAGCTGCCGCACTTGCTCGACGAGATCCGGCGGGTAGCCGGCGAGGTAGTTCGGCGCTGGTCTGGGACGCATCGGTGTGGCTCCGGGCATGGCGGTCGGCGGCATCTTACCGCGTGCGTCGCCCCCGCCCCTCGAGCTGCTGCGGCGGTGCCGCCGGTGTCGGGGCTCCCAACCACGCGGGACAGGCGCCGACTGCATTCACACGTCTTCACCGGGCGTTCTTCGGCGATCGTGATTCTTCGCGCATTGGGGGGATGCCGAATAGCTGGCGCGAGAATGCTCTTGGATTGACACGCCATCTCTCCTATCCTGCAGGGAGGTCCGAAGCGTGCGCCGCACGGCGACGGCCGCTCGATCACGCCTGCCCCGTCATGCAACCTGCATGATGTCCTGCCCCGCAGGCAAACGCCGCCCACCGTCCTGCCGGCATCTCCGTGCCCGCGGCCCCCCCAAGCATAGGAGCGCAGATGACTCCCTTCGAATCAGGTCTCCGAGGTGTCCCCGAGCGCAGCGAACTGATTACCGCAGGTGCGGCCGAACGCGGCCTGGGTACCTACATCGGCATCCGCGAACCCGTCGAGTCGCGCGAGGCGCCGCCCGTGCTTGCGTTTCGGCGCAAGCGCGAGGTCGACATTCCCTGGTCGGACATCCTTCAGGGGATGGCAAGCGCTGGCGAGCTGTCCGTCGCCGCGATCCGGGAGTACTTCGAGCGCTCATGGGGCGTCAAGGCCCCGCTGACCGATGCCGGGCTTGCCGCACTGACCAGCGGTAGCTCGCCGCGCATCGCCAGGATCGATCTTCGGCCGGACCCCGCGGCGCCGACGCCGGGCCTGAGGCTCTACCGCAGCAAGATGCCCGATCCCGGCCAGGCCGGCGCGCCGGCCGCCGAGGCCATCACCTGCCCGGACGAACAGACGCCGCCGAGCGATATCGCCCTGCGGCACGCCAGTGGGCGCTGGTATCTGTTGCAGGCACGGGACGGCCAGACGCTTGCCCACGAGCAGCTCACCTCGATCGA
>JBFGUQ010000341.1:0-3465 GCA_041565515.1 Rhodocyclaceae bacterium
CGCCCTGCTGCAGAGCTTCCTGGTGGGGCAGCCGGAATTTCGCGACATCATGCAGAGCGCCGAGATGCAGCAGCTGCGCCAGCGGGTGATCGCCTCGTTCCACCTCGGTCCGCTCGACGCGCAGGAGACGCGCGCCTACATCGAACATCGCCTCGGCCGTGTCGGTTGGGACAAGGACCCCGCCTTCGAGCCCGCCGCGTTCACCGCGATCTACGGCTACAGCGGCGGGATCCCGCGGCGCATCAACACCTTGTGCGACCGCCTGCTGCTCGCCGCCTTCCTCGCCGAGCGTCACGAGATCACCGATGCCCACGTGCGCGAGGTGATCGAAGAGCTGAAGGAGGAGTTCGCCTCGCCCGGCGCCAAGCCGGTGCATACCCGCCCGCAGGCGCCAGGCAAGGGCGCAGCTGCGCTCGATCAGGCGGTGCTGGGCGATCTCGCACTCGACCGCCTGCAGGTGTCGCCGGAGGTGGCCGAGCAGGTCGCCGGCATGGCCGCCAATTTCGACGTCAAGCGCATCGAGGCCCGGCTGGCGGGGCTCGAGCAGTCGGTGTCGGCAACGCTCGGCGTACTCAACCAGTTGCTGCAGGCGGTGCGCCGCGATACGCCGGCGGGAGAGAAGAGCCAGTGAGCGCGACGGTGCCGACCGCCCCGGTGATCTGCGTGGTCGGCGCGCGGCCCAATTACATGAAGGTCGCGCCCATCATCCGCGCCTTCGCCGAACACCAGCCGCCGATCCCCACGCTGCTGGTGCACACCGGCCAGCACTACGACCCGGCGATGAAGGATCGCCTGTTCGCCGACCTCGGCCTGCCCGAGCCTGAGGTCAACCTCGCCGTCGGCTCCGGCTCGCATGCGGTGCAGACCGCGGAGGTGATGAAGCGCTTCGAGCCCATCATCGACGAACACGGCGCCCGCGCGGTGCTGGTGGTGGGCGACGTGAATTCCACGCTCGCCTGCGCGCTGGTCGCCGCCAAGCGCCACGTCCCGGTGGTGCATGTCGAATCCGGCCTGCGCAGCTACGACCGCCGCATGCCCGAGGAGATCAACCGCATCCTCACCGACCAGATCTCCGACCTGCTCTACACCACCGAGCGCAGCGCCCACGACAACCTTGCGCGAGAAGGCATCGACCCGGAACGTGCGGTCTTCGTCGGCAACGTCATGATCGACAGCCTGCACGCGAGCCTGCCCAAGGCGGTGCCGGCGGCCGAACTGCTCGCTACCGCAGGCCTCGATCCGGCCCGCATCGCCGGCGGCTACGGCGTGGTGACCCTGCACCGGCCGTCGAACGTCGACCATGCGGAGACGCTCGGCCCGATCGTCGAGGCCCTGCGCGAGATCAGCCGTCGCCTGCCGCTCGTCGTTGCCCTGCACCCGCGCACGCGCAACAACCTCGAGCGCTTCGGCATGTTCGACCGGCTCGACGCCCCCGGCTTCCTGATCCTGCCGCCGCAGGGCTACCTCGAGATGCTCGGGCTGATGTCCGGCGCGAAGATGGTGCTGACCGACTCCGGCGGCATCCAGGAGGAAACCACCGCGCTCGGCGTGCCCTGCCTGACCATCCGCGAGAACACCGAGCGCCCGATCACCGTGGAGCAGGGCACGAATACCTTGATCGGCGTCGATCCGGCCGCGCTGATCGATGCCGCGTGCGCCATCCTCGCCACCGGCGGCAAGGCCGGACGCGTGCCGGAATACTGGGACGGTCGCACGGCAGAGCGCATCGCCCGCCATCTGCATGGCTGGCTCGAGGCATACGAGGGGGCGCAGCGCAAGCCATGACGGTCCCGATCACCAACGCGCTGACCATCGACGTCGAGGACTACTTCCAGGTCTCCGCCCTGGCGCCGCATTTCCCCCGCAATACCTGGGATGCCGTTCCGTGCCGGGTCGAGCGCAACGTGGATCGCATCCTCGAGCTGCTCGACGGGCACGGCGCCCACGCCACCTTCTTCACCCTGGGCTGGGTCGCCGAGCGCTATCCGTTGCTGGTGCGCCGCATCGTCGGCGGCGGCCACGAGGTCGCGAGCCACGGCTACGCCCACGAGCGTGCCAGCGCGCTCAGCCACGCGGCCTTCGCTGCAGACATCACGCTGGCGAAGGCCGTGCTGGAGGACATCACCGGCCAGCCGGTCGCCGGCTACCGTGCGCCGAGCTTTTCCATCGGCAAGGCCAACCTGTGGGCGCACGACTGCATCGCCGAGGCCGGCTACAGCTACAGTTCGAGCGTCTACCCGGTCAAGCACGACCACTACGGCATTCCCGATGCGCCGCGCTTCCCGTGGCGGCTCGACAACGGCCTGATCGAGATCCCGGTCACCACCATGCGCTGGCTCGGCCGCAACTGGCCGGCGGGCGGGGGCGGCTACTTCCGCCTGCTGCCCTATGCGCTGTCGCGCTGGCAGATCGAGCGCGTCAATCGCGACGACAAGCGTCCGGCGATCTTCTACTTCCACCCGTGGGAGATCGACCCCGGGCAGCCGCGCGTGGCAGACGCCACGGCAAGAACCCGCTTCCGGCATTACATTAACCTCGATCGCACCGAAGCCCGCCTGGGCCGGCTGCTCTCCGACTTCACCTGGGGCCGCGCCGACCGCGTGTTCCGCGACGCCCCCTGAGCGTGCCCGGCACGCCTGCGGGCAAATCCGAGGCCGACGCAACGATGGACCGACTGCCGCTACACGTCAGGACGCTCACGCCCGACGCCGCCCCGCGCTGGGACGCCTTCGTGCGCGCCTGCCCGCAGGCGACCTTCTTCCACCTGTCGGCCTGGCAGGCGATCATCGAAGGCGTATTCCGCCACCGCTGCTGGTTCCTGTATGCCGAGCAGGCGGGCGAGATCGTCGCCGTGCTGCCGCTGGCCGAGGTCAAGAGCCGGCTGTTCGGCCACGCCCTCACCTCGCTGCCGTTCTGCGTCTACGGCGGCATCGCCGCCTGGCCCGAGGCCGGCCCCGAGGCCGCCGCCGCGCTCGAGGCCGAGGCCGACCGCCTGGCGCGCAAGCTCGACGTGCAGCACCTGGAATACCGCAACATCGCGCCGCGTCACACGCATTGGCCGCGGCAGGACCTGTACGTGACCTTCCGCAAGGAGATCCTGCCCGAGGTCGAGGCCAACATGCTCGCCATCCCGCGCAAGCAGCGGGCGATGGTGCGCAAGGGCATCAAGAACGAGCTCGTCAGCCACATCGACGAGAGCGTCGATCGCTTCTTCGCCCTCTACGCCGACAACGTGCTGCGCCACGGCACCCCGGCGCTGCCGAAGCGCTTCTTCGCCACGCTGAAGGACAGCTTCGGCGATGCCTGCGAGGTGCTGACGGTGACGGACCCCGCCGGCAAGCCGCTGTCGAGCGTGCTCAGCTTCTACTTCCGCGACGAGGTGCTGCCCTACTACGCCGGCGACGACACCGCCGCGCGCGACTTCGCCGCCAACGACTTCAAGTACTGGGAGCTGATGCGCCGCGC
>JBFGUQ010000342.1:0-3453 GCA_041565515.1 Rhodocyclaceae bacterium
CTTTTCGCGCAGGATTCGCGTCAACTTGCGCGTATCCAGGCCGGCGATCGCGACCACGTTCTCTGCCTTCAGATAGGCGTCGAGGCGTTGGGTCATGCGGAAATTGGACGGCAGGATCGGCATGTCGCGGATGACGAGGCCAGCCGCGTGCACGCGGCTCGATTCGACGTCTTCCGCATTGACCCCGGTGTTGCCGATGTGCGGATAGGTCAGGGTAACGATCTGACGTGAATAGCTCGGGTCGGTCAGGATTTCCTGATAGCCCGACATGGAGGTATTGAAGACCACCTCGCCGATCGTACTGCCAACTGCGCCGATGCCCTTGCCGTGGAAAACCGTCCCGTCGGCAAGCGCTAGAAGGGCGGGCGGGTAAGCACTCACAAGAAACTCCTGGATTCAGCCGAATAATCAGGGACTAACGAGAATTCGCGCCCCAAAACTGCAAAAAAGCGGGACGAGCCCCGTGGCCGATCCCGCTGAAAAATCTGCGAAATTGTATTATTTTGGCGGGCCGAAGGCAAACCGGGTGCTGACCGCCTCGGCCGACACGGCGATCGGGCAGGCTCAGTGCCGCGCGAGGCTGCCGCGCAGCACCTGCGCGAGCAGATTCATTTCGCTGACCACCAGCGCCGCCTGCGCGGTGGCGGCAGCGTTGCCGTCGCGCCCCAGCTGCTCGAGACGCAGGGCCGCCTCGGTGGCGCGCCGGGCTCCGAACAGCCCGACCGAGCCCTTGATGGCGTGGGCGAGTTCGGCCAATCCCGCACAATCGGCCGCTGCCGCGGCCTGCTGCAAGCGGTTGACGGTCTTGTCGAAGTCGCGGAAGAACACCGACAGCAGCTGCTGCACCACCTCCTCGTCGCCATCGAACATCGCGCGCAAGTCGTCGAGACTCGCGATCTGGCGGCTGTCGCCCACGCCCATCTCGAGCAGGCTGACATCGGCCGGCTCGTCGCTGTCGTCCTGGGGCCGGCATGCGCGCTCGATCGCGGCGAGCAGATCGAGGGGGCGAATCGGCTTCGACACGTAATCGTCCATGCCTGCTTCGAGGCAGCGCTGGCGGTCGCTCTCCATCGCGTGAGCGGTCATGGCGATAATCGGGATCGGCCGCCAGGCGCCCTGCACCACCCAGCTTCGACGCGCCTCGCGTGCGCGAATCGCCTGCGTGGCCTCGATGCCGCCCATGACCGGCATCTGCACGTCCATCAGGATGAGGTCGAACGCGCCCTCGTCGTAGGCCTCGATCGCCTCCTCGCCATTGTTCGCGATGGTCGCGCGATGACCTGCGCGCTCGAGCATGCGCGTCGCCACCGTCTGATTCACCGGATTGTCCTCCACCACGAGAATGTTCAGCGGCGGCGGCCCGTCCTCCGGCACCACCAGGCCGGAAAGCAGCGAGCGGCCCGGGTCGAAGGCGACCAGTATGTCCTCGCCGGAAGCGACGTTGCCACTGCGCGCCAGCTTCAGCGCATCCAGCGCGTCCTCGGCCGAGAACGGCTTGCCCAGGCGAAACTGCAGGCCCAGCTCCCGGCACCGCGGCGTGTCGTTGCGCAGCGAGTGGCTGGACAGCATCATCACGATGCGGTCCAGCCAGGGCCCGGCGTCGACATAGCGCTGCGCCAGGGCAAAACCGCCGGGGTCGGCCATGTCGGCATCCATCAGCACGAACTCGAACGGATCGCGCCCGTCACGCGCCGAGGCCAACGCAGTGCGCACGGCCTTGCCATCACAGGCAAGCTGCGGCCGCAGGCCGAGTGCCTGGAAGAGCTCACACAGGTAGCGGCCGAACGCCTCGTTCTTCGGCGCGATCAGCACCCGCGCCCCGGACAGCTCGCCGGCCCGCAGCTCGGGCGCCTCGGCGACGATCTCGTACGGGATGCTGAAGACGAAGCTGCTGCCCTTGCCCGGCTCGCTGCTGACATGGATGGAACCCTGCATCAGTTCGACCAGCTGGCGCGAGATCGCCAGCCCCAGGCCCGTGCCGCCATACTTGCGCGTGGTCGAGGTGTCGGCCTGCGAGAACGCGCCGAAGACGGCTCCCACCTTGTCGGCGGCGATGCCGACGCCGGTATCGCGAACCTCGAAACGCGCCACCACGCTGCCGTCCCTGCGCTCGGGGACATCGACGCGAACCTCGACCTCGCCGCCTTCGGTGAACTTGATCGCATTGCCGATCAGGTTGGTCAGGATCTGTCGCAGCCGGGTCGGATCGCCGCGCAGGACGCCCGGCACATCCGCCGCCACGCGGAAGTACAGCTCGAGCCCTTTCTGCTGCGCCCGCAGCGCGAGCGTGCGGCAGGTTTCGGCAACGACCGAGCGGGTGGAGAACTCGATGCTCTCGATGCTGAGCTTGCCCGCCTCGACGCGCGAGAAATCGAGGACGTCGTTGATGATGGTGAGCAGCGCCTCGGCCGATGACTTGACCGTCTGCAGGTATTCGCGCTGCTCGGTGCCGAGGTCGGAGTCGAGCAGCAGGTCCGTCATGCCGAGGATCCCGTTCATCGGCGTGCGGATCTCGTGGCTCATGTTGGCGAGGAAGTCGCCCTTCGCGCGGCTGGCTGCCTCGGCGGCCTCCTTGGCCTCGAGCAGTTCGAGTTCGCGCAGCTTGCGCTCGGTGACGTCGCGATAGGTACCCACCACACGCCGCCAGCGGCCGCGCGAATCGGCGTCGCGGGCAGTGCCCCGCGCCTGCACCCAGCGCCAGGCACCATCGGCCGAGCGCATGCGGAACTCGGCATCGAAACAGGGCGCCTCTCCGCGCAGATGACTGACGAGGCGCGCGCGCATCATCTCGCGATCGTCTTCCTGAACCAGCGACAGCCAGTCGTCGACACCGCCGCCCAGCTCGGCGTGGTCGAAGCCGAGCAGCTTGCGCCAGTCGTCGTGGATCTCGAGCGTGTCTGCCGCCAGGTTCCAGTCCCACAGGCCTGAACCCGTGTTCGCCATCACCATGGCAAGCCGCTCGCGGGCCGTCTTGAGCGCGCTGAACGCGGCATCACGCTGCGCCTTCAGCCGGTCCCGGACCGGATCGGGCGCGGCAGCCGCCTGTCCGGCTTGCGCGCGCTCAGGCGAGCCGCTCATTGCTCGTGCTCAGCGCAGGCCGAGGACGTCCTGCATGTCGAAGAGGCCGTTCCTGCGCCCGCCGAGGAAGTGCGCGGCGCGCAATGCCCCGAGGGCGTATGGCATGCGACTGCCGGACTTGTGGGTGATCTCGATGCGCTCGCCGATGCCGGCAAAGAGCACGGTGTGATCGCCGACGACGTCGCCGCCGCGGATGGTGGAGAAGCCGATGGTTTCGGCCTTGCGCTCACCGGTCACGCCCTCGCGGCCGAAGATCGCACAGGCGTCGAGGTCCCGCCCGAGCACGCCTGCGACCACCTCGCCCATGCGCAGGGCGGTGCCCGACGGGGCATCGACCTTGAGCCGGTGATGCGCCTCGATCACCTCGACGTCGTA
>JBFGUQ010000343.1:0-3443 GCA_041565515.1 Rhodocyclaceae bacterium
ATGCGGCGTCAGATCCACTGCGGCCGCTCAGGTGCCGGAGCGGCCCCCGCGCGGCAGGCTCAGCGTGCCCTCTTCGGTGAAGCGCATCGTGCCGAACACCCCGCCAGCAAGCTTGCCGCGCAGCACGTAGGGGAGATCGTCGAGCGGCGCGCCCTCGGCCAGCCCCAGCGCCTGTCGCACCGCCGCGAGGGCCGAAACGGTCACCGGCACGCTCAGCACGCTTTCACCGAAGCGCGGGATGCTGCCCTTGCGATCGCTCACGCCGGTGGCGAAGGGTTGGCCGTTGAGCTCGAGTTCGAGTGCCACGCCGTCGTAGTCTATCGCGTTGTCGTTCGGATTCTGCAGGCGCAGCTTGACGCTGAAGCGCATCTCCAGGCCTTGTCCCGCGAGCGGCTCGATGCCGACGACGTTGATCCGCACCGGATCGCGCACTGGCATGCCGGCGCAGCCGCCCAGCGCCAGCAGGGCGGCCAGGCAGACGAGAAGGGGCCATAGGGATCGGCGGGCGGATACGCGGGGCATGGTGTGCTCCTTGGTGGCGGAAGCGGGCAGCGCGAGCGCGATCGCAGCTGCGCGGGGAGGCCGCCGGCGACAAGCCCGTGCCGGCGTGTGTTCATCCTATCGGCGACACCCCCGCACGGCAAACGCGACATGGCGAGGCACGCCATGGTCGGCCGGTGCGGCGCGCACGCGAGGCGCGAGAATGGCCCGACCCCCGCCTCAGTCCGATATCATCGACGCTCTATGCCCACGCGGCATCGACTGCCCGACATCACTGGAGAACCTCATGGCCTCATCCCCCGAAAACCTCAGCATGGCGGTGTTCTGCGATTTCGAGAACGTCGCCCTGGGCGTGCGGGATGCGAAGTACGACAAGTTCGACATCAAGCGCGTGCTCGAGCGCCTGCTGCTCAAGGGCAGCATCGTCGTCAAGAAGGCGTACTGCGACTGGGAGCGCTACAAGAGCTTCAAGGCGACCATGCACGAAGCCAACTTCGAGCTCATCGAGATCCCACACGTGCGCCAGTCCGGCAAGAACTCGGCCGACATCCGCCTCGTCGTCGATGCGCTCGACCTGTGCTACACGAAATCGCACGTCAATACCTTCGTCATCATCAGTGGCGATTCGGATTTCTCGCCGCTGGTGTCCAAGCTGCGCGAGAACGCGAAGCAGGTGATCGGCGTCGGCGTCAAGCAATCGACCTCCGACCTGCTGATCGCCAACTGCGACGAATTCATCTTCTACGACGACCTGGTGCGCGAAGGCCAGCGCGCCGCGACCAAGCGCGATGCGCGTGGCGGCGAGCAGCGCGAGGCGCAGCACGGCGGCAGGCGCTCGCCCGAAGAGGACGCGCGCCGGCGCGAGGAAGTGGAGGCACGCAAGCGCCAGGCCATCGAGATCGCCGTGGATACCTTCGAGGCGCTGCTGTCCGAGCGCGGGGACAGCGGAAAGATATGGGCCTCGGTGCTGAAGGAGGCGATCAAGCGGCGCAAGCCCGACTTCAGCGAGTCCTACTATGGCTTTCGCGCCTTCGGCAACCTGCTCGAGGAGGCGCAGGCCCGGGGCCTGCTCGAGTTCGGCCGTGACGAGAAGTCCGGCGCCTACGTCTTTCGCAGTGCCTCGGCAGCCGGGGACGCCGAGCAAGCGGGCGAGCAGCCGATGGAGTCGGCGATCGTGATCGCGCCCGCCGCCGAGGCGGCGGCAGCCGAGAAGCCCGCAAGGAGGGGAAGGACGCGTCGCAAGCCCGAGGTCGAACGCAAGCCCGAGGTCGAACGCAAGCCCGAGGTCGAAGGCAAGCCCGAGGTCGAAGGCAAGGCGGACGGCGAACACGATACCGGCGCCGCGGGCAAGGGCGAAGGGGCGCGCAAGGCCGAAGGCGAACGCAAGCCGGCGACAAGCCGGCGGAAGAAGGCCGGCAGGCAGGAGGCGCCCGCGGTCGTGCCGGACCCGCTGGCGCGCGCCGAGGCGAAGCCGGTCGTGGAGATTCCGCCGGCAGTCGAGGTACCGCCGCCGGCGGAGGTGCAGGCAGGCGCCGAGGTCGGGAACGGCGTGGAGGTTCCGCTGGCCACCGAGGTCCAGCAGGGCAGTGGGGCGGCCGAGGAAACGCCCGCGGGCAAGACCGCGAAGAAGACGACGCGGAAGGCGCCCGCCCGCAGTCGTCGGCCGCGCAAGCAGGACACGCCGCCGGACGATACCTAGGTCGATCCTGCTTGCCGGGCGACCGCGCACGCCGGATTCTGCGCGGGCGGCGCCGGGCGCTCGGCTTGCCGAAGGCGGTCCCGGCGGCTAACGTCAAAGCGGAGCCGGGACGGCGTGCCGAGCCTGGCGCTTGATCACGCTGGCTGCACAGGCAGGAGCAATGACCGAAATCCGCGCGCTTTCTCCGGACCGTCTCTATCGGGCATGCGATAGCGGGCGGTTCTCGTTCACGACCACCGCCGAGCTGGAGGATCTGACCGAGGGTATCGGCCAGGCCCGTGCCATCGACGCCGCCCGTTTCGGCATCGGCATGCGTCATGCCGGCTACAACCTCTTCGTGATGGGGCCGATCGGCGGCGGCAAGCGCACCCTGATCCGCCAGTTGCTCGACCAGCGCGTTGCCGCCGAGGCCAAGCCGTCGGACTGGTGCTACGTGCACAATTTCGGCCAGCCGCACAAGCCGCGCGCGCTCGAGCTGCCTGCGGCGATGGGCGCGCGGCTTCAGGCCGACATGGAGCAACTGCTGGGAGAGCTCCAGGCCCGCATTCCGGCGGTGTTCGAGGGCGACGAGTATCGCCGCCGGCTCGGCCGCATCGACGAGGACTATGGCGAGCGCCAGAGCCAGGCCTTCGGCGAGGTCGGCGAGGAGGCCGGCAAGCGCGGTATCGTGCTGCTTCGCACCCCCAATGGCTTCTCCTTCGCGCCAGCCAAGGGCGACGAGGTGATGAGCCCCGAGGACTATGCGCAGCTGCCCGAGGACGAGAAGGCGCGCATCGGGCGCGACAGCAGCGAACTGCAGGCGAAACTCGAGAAGGTCGTCCGCCAGGTCCACCAGTGGCGGCGCGAGCGCCTCGAGCGGGTGCGCAAGCTCAACGAGGAGGCGGTCTTGTTCGCCGTGGGCGACCTGATCGATGCGCTGCGCAGCGATTACGCCGAGTTTCCGGCCGTTTGCGACTACCTCAACGAGGTCCAGCAGGACGTCATCCAGAGCATCGACGAATTCCGCAGCCCGAAGCAGGAGTCCGAAGACAATCTGGCCGCGCTCTCGGCCGAGTTGCCCAACCTCAGTCGCTTCACCGTCAATCTGCTCGTCGGGCGCGAGAGCGCCGAGCATGCGCCGGTCGTCTTCGAAGACCACCCCACCTACCAGAACCTGCTCGGACGCGTCGAGCATGTCGCCAAGCTCGGTGCGCTGGTCACCAACTTCACCCTGATCAAGGCCGGCGCGCTGCACACGGCCAAC
>JBFGUQ010000344.1:0-3439 GCA_041565515.1 Rhodocyclaceae bacterium
AATACACCGGCTGGCCGGCTAGGCTGGCGTTCTCGAGCGGCAGCTCGACGCGCTCGAACAGGTTCGCGAGCGTCATGTCGATCGGGCGGTTGATGATGATGCCGAGCGCGCCCTGGTCGTTGTGCTCGGCGATGTAGGTCAGTGTGCGCGCGAAATGTGGATCGACCATGTTGGGCATGGCGATCAGGAAGTGATGCGTGAAGTTGGCCGTGGGCGTGTCCATGCGCTGCATTTTACGCCCTTCCGTTCGCCTCTTGGGGGCGGCAAGGCGCGCGCTTCGATGCCGACCCGCGCCGTCGATCGGCGATAATCGGGGTCCGATCCGTTTGCGACCCAAGGCATGACCTCCGCCCTCGTCTGGTTT
Source organism: Rhodocyclaceae bacterium (assembly GCA_041565515.1). GTDB lineage: Bacteria > Pseudomonadota > Gammaproteobacteria > Burkholderiales > Rhodocyclaceae > Thauera. The sequence goes on from JBFGUQ010000344.1 coordinate 365, forward strand.
CGCCGCGACCTGCGCAGCTTCGACCACGCCGCGCTACACCACGCCCTGCGTTTTGCCGATCGTGTGCATTGCGCCTTCGTCTTCGACAGCGAGATCCTCGATGCGCTACCGAGCCGGCGGGACCGTCGGGTGGAGTTCATCCTCGCCAGCCTGGGCGAGCTCGACGCCGCCCTCGATGCGCTGGCGCGTGCCGCAGGCGGCGAAGCCAGCGGGCTGATCGTGCGCCATGGCCGCGCCGACGAGCTGATCCCGCAGCTCGCGGTCGAGCTCGGCGTGGACAAGGTCTTCGCCAACCGCGACTACGAACCCGCGGCCATCGTGCGCGACAGCCGGGTGGCCGAGCGGCTCGCCGCCGCCGGCATCGGTTTCGCGGACTTCAAGGACCAGGTGATCTTCGACCGCGACGAGGTGCTGACCCAGGCCGGCCAGCCCTTCAGCGTGTTCACCCCGTACAAGAACGCCTGGCTGAAGCGCCTCGACGATGCCTGCCTCGAGTCCTATTCGGTGGACGAGTACGCGGCGCGTCTCGCTCCCGTGCCGCCGGGCGCGCGCCTGCCGACGCTGGCGCAGATCGGCTTCGAGCCGACCAATCTCGCCGAGCTCGAGATGCCCGTCGGCATGAGCGGGGGGCGCAGGCTGTTCGACGACTTCCGCGCCCGCATCGATCGCTACCGCAAGGCGCGCGACTACCCGGCGGTCAAGGGCGTGTCCTACCTGTCGATGCATCTGCGCTTCGGCACCGTGTCGATCCGCGAACTGGCGGCCTTCGCCCGCCGCCGCGGCGGCGAGGGCGCGGACACCTGGCTGGCCGAGCTGGTCTGGCGCGACTTCTATCACATGATCCTGTGGCATCACCCGCATGTCGTCGACGCCGCCTTCCGGCCGGAATACGACCGCCTGGTGTGGGACGATGCGCCCGAGCTCTTCGCCGCCTGGTGCGAGGGGCGCACCGGCTATCCGATCGTCGATGCGGGGATGCGCCAGCTCAATCAGACCGGCTACATGCACAATCGCCTGCGCATGATCGTCGCCTCCTTCCTGACCAAGGACCTCGGCATCGACTGGCGCCCGGGCGAGCGCTACTTTGCCGGCCGGCTCAACGACTACGACCTCGCCGCCAACAACGGTGGCTGGCAGTGGGCGGCCTCGACCGGCTGCGACGCGCAGCCCTGGTTCCGCATCTTCAACCCGGTGACGCAGTCGCAGAAGTTCGACCCCGAAGGCCGCTTCATCCGCCGCTACGTGCCGGAGCTCGCGCGCGTGCCCGACAAGTACATTCACGCCCCATGGACCATGGCCGACAGCGACCAGGCCGCGGCGCGAACCCGCATCGGCGTCGATTACCCGGCGCCGGCGGTCGATCACGCCGCGGCACGCGAGCGCACCCTGGCGCGCTTCGGCATCCTCAGGAAGGACAGGGCATGAGCGGCAAGGATTCGGCAGCATTCGACTTCGACCGCGTCATCGACCGCCGCAGCCTGCCGGGCGACAAGTGGGGCCGCTATGCCGGGCGCGACGTCTTGCCGCTGTGGGTGGCGGACATGGATTTCGCCGCGCCGCGGCAGGTGCTCGAGGCCCTGCATGCGCGCATCGATCATGGCGTCTTCGGTTACACCGCCGCCTGGCCCTCGCTGGTCGAGGCGGTCGTCGAGGGCCTGCGCCGCGACCACGACTGGACGATCGACCCGGACTGGCTGGTGTGGCTGCCGGGGGTGGTCACCGGCTTCAACCTCGCCTGTGCCATCGCCGGCGAGCCCGGCGATGGCGTGCTCACGCCGACGCCGGTCTATCCGCCCTTCCTCACCGCGCCGGCCCACAGCGGTCGCGTGCTGCAGACCGCCGACCTGGTCCTGCGCGACGGGCGCTGGAGGTTCGACTGGGCGGCGATGACGGCGGCGGTCACCCCGCGCACCCGGCTGCTGATGCTGTGCAGCCCGCACAACCCGGTCGGAAGGGTGTTCGATGCCGACGAGTTGCGTGCGCTGGCCGACTTCGCTGCACGCCACGATCTGCTCATCTGTGCCGACGAAATCCACTGCGGCCTGGTGCTCGATCCGGCGTTGAGCCACCGCCCGATCGCCGCCCTCGACGCCGGGACCGCAGCCCGCAGCATCACGCTGATGGCACCGTCGAAGACCTGGAATATCGCCGCCCTCTACTGCGCCTTCGCGGTGATCCCGGATGCGGCGCTGCGGGCGCGCTACAGCCGCGCCATGCGCGGCGTCGTGCCGCACGCCAACGTCCTCGGCCTGGTCGCGGCAGAGGCCGCCTACCGTCACGGTCGGGCCTGGCGGCTGGCCTTGATCGACTACCTGAGGGGCAATCGGGACGAGGTGCTGGCGGCGGTCGAATCGATGCCCGGCCTGCGCACCACGACGCCGGAAGCCACCTATCTCGCCTGGATCGACTGCCGCGAACTGATGGCCACGCGCGGCATTGCCGATCCGATGGCCTTCTTCGAGCAGGCCGGCGTGGGCCTGTCCGACGGCCGGCCGTTCGGCGCGCCGGGCTTCCTGCGCCTGAACTTCGGCTGTCCCCGCGCCACGCTGCGAGAGGCGCTCGGGCGCATGCAGCGCGCGCTCGCCGGCTGAGCGGGGGCGGGCCTCAGCCCGTTTGTGCCAGCGCCTGCTCGCGCCCGGTGTAGCCGGCGAGCAGCGCGAGCAGTTCGTCTTCCGGATAGGGCTTGCCGAGGTAGTGGTTGGCGCCGACCTCGTGGGCGTAGCGGCGATGCTTGTCCGCCAGCCGCGAGGTGATCATGATCACCGGCAGGTGGCGCGTGCGTTCGTCGGCGCGGATGTTGCGGACGAGGTCGAAGCCGTCCATGCGCGGCATCTCGATGTCGGACAGCACCACGTCGGGCACCGTCTCGAGCAGGTGTTCGAGCGCGTCGACGCCATCCTTGGCGGTGATCACCCGGTAGCCCTCACGCTCGAGCAGGCGGCCGGTGATCTTGCGCACGGTGAGCGAGTCGTCGACCACCAAGACCGTCGGCATGTGCATCGGCGCCGGCGCGGCTTGCGAGGTTGCGACGGCGTCGTCGTCGGCCTCGGGCGTGCCCAGGCCTCGGCTCGCCAG
>JBFGUQ010000345.1:0-3436 GCA_041565515.1 Rhodocyclaceae bacterium
CACGCTCTGTCACCTCACCGAGACCCTGCTCGACCGGCTGCGCCGTGGCGAGCTGTCGATCAATACGGCCGTGCTGGACCTGGTCCTCGCCGCTACCGGGGCGGTGCGCGGCATGTTGGCCGAACTCGAGCGCGGCGCCCAACCGGCCGCGGCCGACGACAGCCTGATTGCCACCCTGAGGGCGGGGCTCGCGACCGCAGCGCCGGCGCGCGATGCAGGCGAGGACGACGCGGCGCCGGCGCCGCGGATCGCCGCGGTCCCGGCCAGCGCCGGGGGAGAACCCGATTGGGACGCGCTGTACCAGGTCGTCAGCGGGCTCGCCACAGAGGGAGAGGGCGCGGTCGATGATCCGGCCCCGGAGTGCCCGACAGCGCGGACGGTGGACGACACCGGGGACCGCGTCCACGCCCCCCCGGAGCGTCGCGCGCCCGAGGCGCCCGGCGCCAGTGCGCCGGCAGGGCGGCGCGAGGGCGATCGCCAGCGCGACAATGCGATCAGGGTCGATACCGCGAGGATCGACCAGGTGCTGACCCTGTCGGGCGAGATCGGCCTCACCAGGAACCGCCTCAACGCGCTGCGCGGCGACATCCTGGGCGGACGCCGCGATGCCGACACCCTGCACGCGCTCGACCTGGCGGTGAGCCAGCTCGACCTGCTCGTCGCCGACCTGCAGAACGCGGTGATGAAGACGCGCATGCAGCCGATCGGCCGCCTGTTCCAGAAGTATCCGCGCATCGCGCGCGACCTCGCGCGCAGCCTGGGCAAGGATGTCGAACTGGTGATCTCGGGCGAGGATACGGAGATCGACAAGACGATGATTGAGGATTTGTCCGACCCGATCATCCATCTCATCCGCAACGCGGTGGACCACGGTGTCGAGGATGCCGCGGAGCGCGCGGCGGCAGGCAAGCCGCGGACGTCGATGTTGCGCCTGGAGGCGCGCCAGGAGGGTGACCACATCGTCATCGTCGTGGCCGACGACGGCCGTGGCATGGATGCCGCCAGGCTGCGCGCCAAGGCGCTCGCCCAGGGCCTCATCAACGATGCGGAGGCGAGCACGCTGGACGAGCGCCAGAGCTACAACCTCATCTTCCTGCCCGGCTTTTCGATGGCCGAACAGGTTTCCGATCTGTCGGGCCGTGGCGTGGGCATGGACGTGGTGCGCACCAACATCCAGAAGCTCAACGGCACGATCGAGATCCGCTCGCAGAAAGGCAGGGGCACGGCGCTGGTGATCAAGCTGCCGCTCACGCTGGCGATCCTGCCGGTGCTGCTCGCGAGGCTGGGCGAGCAGCCGTTCGCCGTGCCGCTGTCGATGGTGCGCGAGATCCTGCCGATCGTGCCCGAGACGATCCAGGAGGTCGGTGGGCGCGCGACCCTGGTGGTGCGCGGCGAGGTGCTCCCGGTCCTGCCCCTTTGCGACCTGCTGGGCTGGCCGCAGGAGCGGGTGCCCGAATACGGCGTGCTGATGCAGACGGCCGAGCTGTCGTTCGTGCTCGGCGTCGACAGTTTCGCCGGTCGCGAGGACGTCGTCATCAAGTCGCTCGATGAATTCCGGCCCCGGGGCGTGGCCGGCGTGACGACGCAGTCCGATGGCCGCATCGTCCTCATTCTCGACATGAAGGAACTGCTCGGGCCGGCAGGCGCGCAGCGCGGCGTGCCGCGCTCGGCGCTGCAGGGCAAGACGGGCACACGTCAGCCCTCGTCGCTGGCGGCCTGAACGGGCGTCGCCCGCGCGCGGGCGGACAACGCCAAACGGATTCGGGCCCCGCTTTCCCGGAGGACGCGCGAGGCCCGGGTGAGGCCTGCGAGTGTCGAAGGCCAGCCCCGGAACGGCCTCAGGCGGTGAGTTCGAGCAGGGCGGCGAAGGCCTGCTCGAACTGCGCCAGTCCTTCCTTCTGCAACTGCTCGCCGATGGCCTCCATGTCGATCCCGCGCGCGGCAAGGGCCTCGAACTGCGCGAGCGCTCCATCCTCGTCACGCAGCAGCGAGTTTTCCGGGCGGCCATGGTCGCGCAAGGCCTCGAGCGTGGCGTCGGGTACCGTGTTCACGGTTTCCGGGCCGATCAGGGGTTCGACGTACAACAGGTCGCTGTAGGCGGGATTCTTCGTGCCGGTGCTGGCCCACAGCATGAACTGGGGCCGCGCGCCGGCCTTGCGCAGCGCGGCGAAGGTCTCGCCGTGGAAACGCTCGAGGTAGCGCTGGTAGGCGAGCCTGGCCAGCGCCACCGCCGACAGGCCACGCAGCGAGAGCGCATCGCCACCGAGTTCCTCGAGCCGCTTGTCGACCAGGGTGTCTACGCGTGACAGGAACAGGCTCGCCACCGACATCACCGCCGCCACGTCGCCGCCGGCCGCCTGCAGCCGCGAAAGGCCCCGCAGGTAGGCCTGGGCGACCGCATCCACGTGAGCGAGCGAGAACATCAGCGTCACGTTCACGCTGACGCCTTCGCCGATCAGCCGCTCGATGGCGTCGAGGCCGGCGTGCGTGGCCGGGACCTTGATCAGCAGGTTGGGACGATCGACCGCCGTCTTCAGCCGCAGGCCGGCCGCCACCGTGGCGTCGGCGTCGTGCGCGAGCGTGGGCGACACTTCCAGGCTGACATAGCCGGCATCGCCGCCGCTCTCGTGGTGGAGCGGCGCCAGCAGGTCGCAGGCCGCCTGCACGTCCGGGATCACCAGCGCCTCGTAACGGGCCTCGGCACCGAGCGGCTCGCGCTTGAGCGCGGCGAGGTCCTCTTCGTAATAGCGCCCGCCGGCGATCGCCTTGTGGAAGATCGCGGGATTGGTCGTGACGCCGGCGACGCCGTCGTCGGCGATGAAGCGCGCGAGATGACCATCCCTGAGCAGGGTACGGGAAAGGTTGTCGAGCCAGATCTGCTGGCCGTGCTGGCGAACTTGGAGCAGCGGATTCATCGTGTTTCGGGGCGCTCTTGTAACCGGAAAGAAGATCGATTGTGCTACGAATCGCGCTCGCCTGAAAGCATGGCAAGCGCATCGGCCCATCCCAGCGCATCCATCACGGCGACGAAATCCGCCGACGGCGGCGCGTCCACCCGCAAGGATTCGCCGGTGAGTGGGTGGCTGAAGGCGAGTCTGGTGCATGCCAGCAGCAGGCGGGCGCTGCCGAACAAGGTCTGGAACAGCCGGTTGTGGCGACCCTTGCCGAAGGTGGCGTCGCCGATGATGGGGTGGGAAATGTGCTTGAGATGGCGCCGGATCTGGTGGCGCCGACCGGTTTCGGGTTCGACTTCGAGCAGGGCGTAGCGACTCGTCGGGTAGCGATCGACCGAATGCGGCAGTTCTGCGGTGGCCAGCCGGGTGAAGCGCGTGACCGCGGGCTGGGCCTCGGTCGCCTCGTCCTGCGTGCGCGGCGCCGCGAGTCGCTCGCCGTCGCCGCGCCATCGATCACCGAGGTCGCGGCGCTCGGCCGCATC
>JBFGUQ010000346.1:0-3426 GCA_041565515.1 Rhodocyclaceae bacterium
CCGAGGCGGCTGGGAAGGCTCTTCAGGAACCAGATGTGGGCGACGACGCTGGCGAGCTCGATATGGCCCATGCGCTCGCGACGCACCTTCGACAGCGTGACTTCGACGCCGCACTTCTCGCAGATGACGCCGCGATGCTTGAGGCGCTTGTACTTGCCGCACAGGCACTCGTAGTCCTTCACCGGCCCGAAGATCTTGGCGCAGAACAGGCCGTCGCGCTCGGGCTTGAAGGTACGGTAATTGATGGTCTCCGGCTTCTTCACTTCGCCATAGGACCACGACCGGATCTTGTCCGGCGACGCGAGACCGATGGTGATCGCGTCGAATTCTTCCTCGTTCGGCAGGGTTTGCTTGAACAGGTCAGCGAGCAGGCTCTTCATGTATCACTCCATCCGGGATGCGGCATCGTGCACCGCATCCCCGGGGTTCAATCGTGGGCGGGGGATGAGGGTCCGGGTCAGTCGCGGTCGAGATCGATGTCGATCGCGAGGGAACGGATCTCCTTCACCAGCACGTTGAAGGACTCCGGCATGCCGGAATCGATCTTGTGCTCGCCCTTGACGATGTTTTCGTACACCTTGGTGCGGCCGGTCACGTCGTCGGACTTGACCGTCAGCATTTCCTGCAGCGTGTAGGCCGCGCCGTAGGCTTCCAGCGCCCAGACCTCCATCTCGCCGAAACGCTGGCCACCGAACTGCGCCTTGCCGCCCAGCGGTTGCTGGGTGACGAGCGAGTACGGACCGGTCGAGCGCGCGTGCATCTTGTCGTCGACCAGGTGATGCAGCTTCAGCACGTGCATGTAGCCCACCGTCACCTTGCGTTCGAAGGCTTCGCCGGTGCGACCGTCGTACAGGGTCACCTGGCCGCTCACCGGCAGGTCGGCAAGTTCGAACATCTGCTCGATCTCGGCCTCCTTGGCGCCGTCGAACACCGGGGTGGCGAAAGGCACGCCCTTGCGCAGGTTATGCGCCAGATCGACGATCTCCTGGTCTGCGAGCGAGGCGATGTCCTCGGGCTTGCCGTTGGTGTTGTAGACACGGTCGAGGAAGCCGCGCAGTTCCTTCGCCGAGGCCTGGGCCTGGATCATGCGGTCGATCTTCTGCCCCAGCCCCTTCGCGGCCCAGCCGAGGTGGGTCTCGAGAATCTGGCCGATGTTCATCCGCGACGGCACGCCGAGCGGGTTGAGGACGATGTCCATCGGGGTTCCGTCGGCCATGTACGGCATGTCCTCGACAGGCACGATCTTCGACACCACGCCCTTGTTGCCGTGACGGCCGGCCATCTTGTCGCCCGGCTGCAGGCGACGCTTCACCGCAAGATAGACCTTGACCATCTTCTGCACGCCCGGGGGCAGTTCGTCGCCCTGGGTGAGCTTCTTCTTCTTGATCTCGAAGGCCTGTTCGAAATCCTTGCGCGTGTTCTCCAGGCCCTCGCGCACCGCTTCGAGCTGGGTCGCCAGGCCTTCGTCGGCGAGGCGGATGTCGAACCAGTGGTAGTGCTCGAGCGACTTCAGGTAGTCCACCGAGATCTCGGTGCCCTTGGCCAGCTTCTTCGGCCCGCCGTTGGCCTTCTGGCCGACGATCATGCGCTCGATACGCGCGAACGCATCGCGTTCGACGATCCGCATCTGGTCTGCGAGGTCGGTCTTGAAGCTGCGCAGCTGGTCGTCGATGATGGACTGCGCGCGCTTGTCGCGCTCGATACCTTCGCGGGTGAACACCTGCACGTCGATCACCGTGCCGACCATGCCCGAGGGCACGCGCAGCGAGGTGTCCTTCACGTCCGAGGCCTTCTCGCCGAAGATCGCGCGCAGAAGCTTCTCCTCGGGGGTCAGCTGGGTCTCGCCCTTGGGGGTGACCTTGCCGACGAGGACGTCGCCGGCCTCGACTTCGGCACCGATGTAGACGATGCCGGACTCGTCGAGGCGCGACAGCTGGGCTTCGCCGAGCGAGGCGATGTCGCGGGTGATCTCCTCCGGACCGAGCTTGGTGTCACGGGCGACGACGGTCAGCTCCTCGACGTGGATCGAGGTGAAGCGGTCGTCGGCGACCACGCGCTCCGAGATCAGGATCGAGTCTTCGAAGTTGTAGCCGTTCCACGGCATGAAGCCGACCAGCATGTTCTGGCCGAGCGCGAGCTCGCCGAGATCGGTCGAGGCGCCGTCGGCGACGACGTCACCCTTGGCGATGTGGTCGCCCACCTTCACCACCGGACGCTGGTTGATGTTGGTGTTCTGGTTCGACCGGGTGTACTTGATCATGTTGTAGATGTCGACGCCGACCTCGCCCGCGAGGGTCTCGTCGTCGTTCACCCGCACCACGATGCGGTTGGCATCGACGTAATCGACGATGCCGCCGCGGGTCGCCTGCACGGCGGTGCCCGAGTCGACCGCGACACGGCGCTCGATGCCCGTTCCGACGACCGGCTTTTCCGGACGCAGGCAGGGCACGGCCTGGCGCTGCATGTTCGCGCCCATCAGCGCGCGGTTCGCGTCATCGTGCTCGAGGAAGGGAATCAGCGATGCCGCCACCGACACGATCTGGCCCGGCGCCACGTCCATGTACTGGACCTGGTCCGAGGTGGCGAGCATGAACTCGCCCTTGTGGCGGCAGGACACGAGGTCGCCGGCGAGAGCACCCGCCTCGTCGATCTCGGCGTTCGCCTGCGCAATCACGTACTGGCCTTCCTCGATCGCCGACAGGAAGTCGATCTGGTCGGTCACCTTGGAATCGACCACCTTGCGATACGGCGTCTCGAGGAAGCCGTGTCGGTTGGTGCGGGCATACACCGCCAGCGAATTGATCAGGCCGATGTTCGGGCCTTCCGGCGTTTCGATCGGGCACACGCGGCCGTAGTGGGTCGGATGCACGTCGCGCACTTCGAAGCCGGCGCGTTCGCGCGTCAGGCCGCCCGGGCCGAGGGCCGAGACGCGACGCTTGTGCGTGATCTCGGACAACGGGTTGGTCTGGTCCATGAACTGCGACAGCTGGCTCGAGCCGAAGAATTCCTTGATCGCCGCCGAGATCGGCTTGGCATTGATCAGGTCGTGCGGCATCAGGTTGTCCGACTCGGCCTGCGACAGGCGCTCCTTGACCGCACGCTCGACGCGCACGAGGCCGGCACGGAACTGGTTCTCGGCCAGCTCGCCGACGGAGCGGACGCGGCGGTTGCCGAGGTGATCGATGTCGTCGATCTCTCCGCGGCCGTTGCGCAGCTCGACCAGCACGCTGATCACCGCGAGGATGTCGTCATTGACGAGCACGCCGGGGCCGTCCTCGCCCTGCGGGCCGACGCGGTCGTAGAAGCGCTTGAGCCAGCCCGGCGACTTCTCGTCGATCTTCTCCGGATAGGCGCGACGGTTGAACTTCATCCGGCCGACGGACGACAGGTCGTAGCGCTCCTCGGCATAGAACAGGCCCTGGAACA
>JBFGUQ010000347.1:0-3424 GCA_041565515.1 Rhodocyclaceae bacterium
ATCGTCACCGACCGCGACCTGCGCAACAAGGTCATCGCCTGCGGCCGCGATCCGTCGACGATGAACGCGGCCGAGATCATGAACGCGCCGCTGGCGGTGATCGGCGAGCGCGACATGCTGTACGAGGCGCTCTACCGCATGTCGCGCCTGAAGATCCACCGCCTGGTGGTCGTCGATGGCGGCGGGCGCCTGGCCGGCATCATCACCGACACCGACATCCTGCGCCTGCAGGCGCATTCGCCGCACCAGCTGGTGCTGGACATCGAAAAGGCGGCGACGCCCGCCGACCTCAAGCAGCTGCATGCGCGCATCCAGAAGCTGGTGACCAATCTCAGCGGCATCGGCGTGCCGATACGTGACATGGTCAAGCTCATCGCCAACCTCAACGACCAGGTCCAGATCCGGCTCATCTCCCTGCTGCGTGCCGATCCGAGGCACGCGGACCTGCCCGACGACTTCGCCTTCGTCGTCATGGGCAGCGAGGGCCGCGGCGAGCAGACCCTGTCGACCGACCAGGACAACGCGATCATCTACGACGACACGCTCGATGCCGCCCAGGTCGCCCGCATCGAGGCCTTTTCGCAGGATTTCATCGACGCCCTGATCGCGATCGGCGTGCCGCCCTGCCCGGGCGGCATCATGGCGAAGAACGCGGCCTGGCGGCGCAGCCTGTCGGACTGGAAGAGCGCACTCGACCGCTGGCTGTCGACGCCCACGCCCGACAACGTGATGACCGGCAGCATGTTCATGGACCTGCGCCCGCTCTACGGCCGCGGCGAACTGGTGAGCGAGCTGCGCGAGCACGCCTTCAGGTTCATGAGCGAGGACCAGGGCTTTCTGATGCGCATGGCGCAGAACATGACGCGCTTCCTGCCCCCGCTGGGCTGGTTCGGCAAGATCAAGGTGGAGAAGTCGGGTGAGCACCGCGGCAAGCTCGACGTCAAGAAGGCCGGCATCTTCGCCATCACCGACGGCATCAAGGCGCTCGCGATCGAGGCGCGCAGGCTCGACGGCAGCACCCACGACCGCATCGAGGCGCTGGTCGCCGCTGGCGTGCTCAAGGAAACCGACGCCGCCGACCTGCGTGCGAGCTTCGATTTCCTCGTGCAGTTGCGCCTGCGTGGCCACGTCGAGGCCCTGCGGGCGGGGCGCGTACCAGACAACTACGTCGAGCTCGCCCGGCTCAACGCCATGGAGAAGGGAGAGCTGCGACTGGCGCTGGAGGGCGTCGCCCGCTTCCAGGGCTTCATCAAGCACCACTTCAATCTGCAATTGCTGCCGAGCTGAAAGCAGCCCGCAGCCGCCGGCGCGACGACGCGCCGGGCGTCCGACGGCTGGCGGCCGCGAACGCGAAGACCGATACTGCAGGCATGACCCGGCGCCGCTCCGCCATCGAACCCGGGCGGGGCAGGCGCTGTCTGCATTGAACATCAGGCGCATGCAAGGAGCAGCACATGATCGACATGGTCATCGACGCCCGCCATGGCGACCTCGGCAACGGCGTGAAGGTATTGCGCATCCTGCCGCAGGCGAAGCGGCGAATGGTGGGCCCCTTCATCTTTCTGGATCACGCCGGGCCGCTGACGATCGCGCCCGCGGACATCCACGCCGCCGACATCCGCCCGCACCCGCACATCGGGCTGTCGACCGTGAGCTATCTGCTGCGCGGCATGATCATCCACCGCGACAGCCTCGGCGTGGAGCAGGAGATCCGCCCCGGCGAGGTGAACTGGATGACCGCAGGCTGCGGCATCTCCCACTCCGAGCGCTTCCGCCACCCCGACTCCTTCGCCGATGGCGGGCTCGAACTGCTCCAGGCCTGGGTGGCGCTGCCGACCGCTGCCGAGGAAACCGCGCCGGCGTTCGACAACTACCCGGCGACGGCACTGCCGATGATCGAATCCGAGGGGGTATGGATGCGCCTGATCGCCGGCTCGGCCTTCGATCGCGTCAGCCCGGTGAAGACGCACTCGCCCCTGTTCTACCTGCACGCCGAGATGGAGGCGGGCGCAGCCCTGACGCTGGCGCCCGATCACCCGGAGCGCGCCGTCTACGTTGCGGCCGGCCGGATCGAGATCGACGGCCAGTCGTTCGGCCGTGGCCAGATGGCGATTCTGTCGCCCGGGGCGAAGGTCACGGTCGAGGCGGTGGAGGCCACGACGGCGATGCTGCTCGGTGGCCAGCCGGTGGGCGAACGCCACATCTGGTGGAACTTCGTGTCGTCGAGCAAGGCGAGAATCGAACAGGCCAAGGCCGACTGGAAGGCCGGCCGCATCCCGCTGCCGCCCCACGACAACGAGGAATTCATTCCCCTGCCCGACTGAACCCCGACGCTGCACGCCACACCGGCACTGATGGACAGGAGCCATGCCGGGCGCACATGCAAAGCCCCTTCCAGGCCTTCTGCGCTCGACGGCGACGCAGCATCGTGCTTTCCAGGAGCCGATCATGACCGAACCCGAGATCCAGTCCTTCTTCGACGCGGACACCTGCACAGTCACCCACGTCGTCGCCGACCCGCGCACGCGACGGGCCGCGGTCATCGACAGCGTGCTCGATTTCGACCCCAAGGCCGGGCGCACCTCGCACGCCGGCGCCGACCGCGTGGTCGAGTTCGTGCTTCGCAGCGACCTCAGGGTCGATTGGCTGCTCGAGACCCACGCCCATGCCGACCACTTGTCGGCCGCGCCCTATCTGCAGCAGAAGGTGGGTGGCAAGATCGCCATCGGCCAGCATATTCGCGAAGTCCAGGGCGTATTCAAGAAGATCTTCAACGCCGGCGACATGAATACCGACGGCGCCGAGTTCGACCATCTGTTCGACGACGAAGAGCGCTTCAGGATCGGCGATCTCGAAGTACGGGTGCTGCACACGCCGGGGCATACGCCGGCCTGCCTGAGCTACCTGGTCGGCGCCGACGCCTTCATCGGCGACACGCTGTTCATGCCCGACTACGGCACGGCGCGCTGCGATTTTCCCGGCGGCGATGCCGCAGCCCTGTATCGCTCGATCCGCAAGCTGCTGTCGCTCCCGCCCGAGACCCGGCTGCACCTCTGCCACGACTACCCGCCCGACGACCGCGAACCGAAGTGGGTGAGCACCGTGGCCGAACAGCGTGCGCACAACATCCACATCCACGACGGCGTTACCGAATCCGCCTTCGTCGACATGCGCGAGGCGCGCGACAAGACACTCGACATGCCGCGGCTGATCATCCCCTCGGTGCAGGTCAATGTCCGCGCCGGCCACATCCCGCCGCCCGAAGACAATGGCGTGAGCTACCTGAAGACGCCGCTGAACCTGCTGTAGCCGTCCAGGATCCCGCCTCCCTGGGCGGTCGCCGGGCAGAGAAAAGGCCCTGCCCGGGGCAAGGCCTGACGGGTAGCTACCGCCTGCCCTTGCTGGCCGTCGTCACGCCGGACTC
>JBFGUQ010000348.1:0-3398 GCA_041565515.1 Rhodocyclaceae bacterium
CCTGATCGCCGCCTGCGGCGGTCGCGTCACGCGCACCCGCGTGGCCGTGGTGGAGACCTTGCAGGCGGGGCGGCAACCGCTGTCTCACGACGAGATCGGCGCCGCGCTCGCCGCCGCCGGCGTGGCCCACGACCGCGTGACCCTCTACCGCACCCTCGACTGGCTGGTCGAGCAGGGTATCGCCCGGCGCATCGCCAGCGGCGAGCGCGCCTGGCGCTTCGAGATCGCGCACGGCGAAGCGCACAGGCACGCACACTTCCACTGCGAGCGCTGCGGCCAGGTCGTCTGTCTGGACGATGTGCCGGCAAGCGCGACACCGTCGCTACCGGCGGGTTTCGAACTCGATCGGGCGGAGCTCGTGCTGCACGGGGCGTGCGCCGAATGCGGCCGCCAGCGTGTGCAGGATTCGGCGTGATGAGCCTGCGCGCCTCCTCCCCCCGCCGCAGCCTGCTCGGCGCCGGCCTGGGCCTTCGGCTCGCGCTGGCCGTCGTCGCCGTCGGCCTGTTGTGGCTGGTCGTTGCCTGGGCGATGAACTGACATGCATTCCGCCCTGCCGACCCTGATCCGCTTCGACGACCTGACCCTGGGCTACGACCGCCACCCCGCGGTACATCACCTCAGCGGCGAGATTGCCACCGGCGCGCTGGTCGCCGTCGTCGGCCCCAACGGCGCCGGCAAGTCCACGCTGCTCAAGGGCCTCGCCGGCGAGTTGCGCCCGATCGGCGGCCACATCGACATGGCGGCGCTGCCGCCCGGCGGGCTGGCCTACATGCCGCAGCGCGGCGAACTCGACCACAGCTTTCCGGTATCGGTGTTCGACATGGTGGCGATGGGCATGTGGCGCGAGATCGGCGCCTTCGGCCGGCTCGATCGCGCACGTCGCGAACGGGTCCGCCAGGCGCTGGCCGCGGTCGGGCTGACCGGCTTCGAAGCGCGGCCGATCGGCTCGCTCTCCGGCGGTCAGTTGCAGCGCGCGCGCTTCGCCCGCCTGATGCTGCAGGATGCGCCGCTGATCCTGCTCGACGAGCCCTTTGCCGCCATCGACAGCCGGACCGTGGAGGACCTGATCCGTCTGATCCTCGGCTGGCATGGCGAGGGTCGCACCATCCTGACGGTCGTACACGACCTCGATCAGGTCCGTCGCCATTTTCCGACCAGCCTGCTGCTGTCGCGCACGCCGGTAGCCTTCGGTCCGACCGAGCAGGTGCTCACCCCCGTCCTCCTCGCCCGCGCCCGCCGCCTGTCCGAGGCCTTCGACGAGGATGCGCCCGAGTGCCACCTCGAACGCCCGACCGACGTCCCGATGAATGCGGCGGATCACGGACACGACCATGGGCACGCCGCCGTCGTCCGCCGAGGACATGCCGGCCATCGCCACTAGCGTGCCTGCCGCCGCCGCGCTGCCAATGCCTCTTCTGTCATCCCTGCCGTGATCGATCTCCTTTTCAGCCCCTTCACCGAGTTCTCCTTCATGCGGCGCGCGCTCGCCGGCTGCCTGGCGCTCGCGCTGGGTGCCACCCCGGTGGGCGTGTTCCTGCTGCTGCGCCGCATGAGCCTGATGGGCGATGCGATGAGTCACGCCATCCTGCCCGGCGCGGCGCTCGGCTACCTCGCCTTCGGCCTGTCGCTGGGCGCGATGACGATCGGCGGCATCGTCGCCGGCCTGGTCGTGGTGCTGGCGGCGGGCGTCGTCACGCGCGCATCGGTGCTCAAGGAGGACGCCAGCCTGGCGGCCTTCTACCTGTTGTCGCTCGCCGCCGGGGTCATGATCGTGTCGCTGCGCGGCAAGAACCTCGACCTGCTGCATGTGCTGTTCGGCTCGGTGCTCGCCCTCGACGACGGTTCGCTGCTGCTGATCGCCAGCATCGCCAGCCTCACCGTGCTGTCGCTGGCGCTGCTGTTGCGGCCCCTCGTGCTCGAGTGTTTCGACCCCACCTTCCTGCGCGGCGTCAGCCGACTGTCGCCGGTCGCGCACTACGGATTCCTTGTGCTCGTCGTGTTCAACCTGGTGAGCGGCTTCCACGCGCTGGGAACGCTGATGGCGGTCGGCATCATGATCCTGCCTGCTGCCGCGGCGCGACTGTGGGCGCACGGCCTGACGACCCTGCTGGTGCTGGCGGTCGCGATCGCGTTCGTCGCCAGCGTCGCCGGCCTGCTGCTGTCGTTTCATGCCGACGTGCCGGCGGGCCCGGCCATCGTGCTGGTCTGCGGCGCGGCCTACTTCGTCTCCCTGATCGCGGCCCCCGGCGGGCTGCTCGCAGGCCGCCTGCCGGTGCGCCATCACCTCGAATCCTGAAACCAGGACCTTTACCCGGAGCTGTTTCGATGCACCAAGCCTCGCCGCGACCGCGCCCGTGCGCCCGACTCCTTCGCCTGTCCGCCGGCGTGCTCGCGGGCCTTGCGCTCGGCATCGGCACGGCCGCCGCCGCGGCGCTCGAGGTGACGACGAGCTTCAGCATCCTGGCCGATCTGGTCCGCCAGGTCGGTGGCGAGCGCGTGGCCGTGCATGCCCTGGTCGGTCCCGACGAAGACGCCCACGCCTTCCAGCCACGGCCGTCGGACGCGCGTCGCATCGGCGCTGCCGGGCTGGTGGTGGCGAATGGCCTCGGCTTCGACGACTGGGTCGTGCGCCTGGCGCGCTCAAGCGGCTTCGCGGGCAAGATCGTCATCGCCAGCGACGGCGTCGACACGCTCGAAATGGGGCACGAGGCGGACCCTGCCGCCGGCGCTCACCGCCACGCCCACGAAGCCGCGCACAGGCACGCCGGGGTCGACCCGCACGCCTGGCAGGACGTCGCCAACGTGCAGCGCTACGTCGCCAACATCGCCGCAGCGCTCGCGCACGCCGACCCCGACGGCGCGGCGAGCTACCGCGCCAGCGCCGAACGCTACAGCGGCGAGTTGAAGCGCCTCGACGCGGAGTTCCGCGCCGCCTTCTCCGCCCTGCCCGACGAGCGCCGCCGGGTCGTGAGCTCGCACGACGCCTTCGCCTATCTCGGTCGCGCATACGGGATCCGTTTCCTCGCCCCGGTGGGCGTATCCAACAACGCCGAACCGACCGCCCAGGGCGTCGCCCGGCTGATCCGCCAGCTCAAGGCGGAGAAGATCCCCGCCGTGTTCGTCGAGAACGTGGTCGATCCGCGCCTGATCGAACGCATCCGCGCCGAGAGCGGCGCGACGGTCGGCGGCACCCTGTACTCGGACGCGCTCTCGGCCCCGGACGGCCCGGCCCCGAACTACCTCGCGATGATGAGGCAGAACCTGAAGATGCTGCGCGAGGCGCTCGCGCCTGCGCGCTGATTGCCCGCTGACGATTGTGCTCTGCACTAATGCGGGGCGCCGCGCGCCGGCCTATACTGGACGGGCCGGCAGCAGTCGCGAATGGCGCCTGTGCCAGG
>JBFGUQ010000349.1:0-3395 GCA_041565515.1 Rhodocyclaceae bacterium
CGACATCTCGACCGGAAAGAGCGCCTCGGGCGCGGCCGCTTCCAGCTGGCGCAGGCGCTCGGGCAGGCGCTCGAGCTCGGCCGCGGCGTGGCGTCGCAGCGCGTGCAGGGCTTCCGGCGCCCTGAGCCGTCGCCCGCCCCGCATCACGGCCTGCAGCAGCGGCTCGCCCGCTTCCGTTCCTCTCTCCTCGTCGGCCAGGGTGACCTGGTCGCGTGCCAGTCGCCCGTCCGGCCGCAGGAGCCGATAGACCTGTTTTGCCCCGGGCCAGGTCGCCTTGCCCTCGGAGCGCTTGCGCCGCGGCTGGCCGGCATATTCCTCGAGCTTGTAGGCGGAATCCAGGTAGGGGGCGTCGGCCGAGGTGCTCAGGTGCGTGCCCAGGCCGAAGCCGTCGATCGGCGCGCCCGCGCCGAGCAGTTGCGCGATGCGCATCTCGTCCAGGCTGCCACTGGCGAAGATGCGGACGTCCTCGAGCCCGCCGGCGTCGAGGATGGCCCTGACCCGGCGCGCGTGCTCGGCGAGGTCGCCGCTGTCGAGGCGCACCGACACGAGCTTCACCCCGCGGCTGCGCAAGGCCGGCGCGAGCGCCACCACCCTGGCGGCCGCCGCCTCGGTATCGTAGGTGTCGATCAGCAGCGTGACGTTGTCCGGATGGGACGCGGAGAAGCGCTCGAAGGCCTCGGTCTCCAGGTCGTGCGCCTCGATGTAGGAATGGGCCATGGTGCCGAAGATCGGCACGTCGAAGCGCTGCCCGGCCAGCACCGTGGCCGAGCCGGTGAAGCCCGCCAGGTAACTGGCGCGGGCGGCGAGCAGGCCGGCCTCGGCGCCGTGGGCGCGGCGCAGGCCGAAGTCGACCAGCGCCCGCCCGCGCGCCGCCAGCACGCAGCGCGCGGCCTTGGCTGCGATCAGGCAGGAGAAGTTCAGCAGGTTGATGAGGCGGCTCTCGACGAACTGGGCCTGGCCGATCGGGGCCTCCACGCGCAGGATCGGCTCGTTGGGGAAGAACACCGTGCCTTCGCGCATCGCATGGACGTCACCCTCGAAGCGAAACGCGCGCAGGGCGTCGAGGAATGCGGGCCGGAAACGGCCCGTACCGCCGAGCCACGCCAGTTCGTCTGCGGTGAATTGCAGGTGCTCCAGGTAGTCCAGCACCTGCTCGATGCCCGCGACCATGAGGAAGTTGCGCTGCGCCGGCAGCTTGCGCACGAACAGCTCGAATACCGCAGGCTCGTCCATGCCCTCGTCGAAATAGGCCTGCAGCATCGTCAGTTCGTAGAGGTCGGTGAGCAGGGCGCTGTTGGCATCCTTCATCGTGCCGCCCCGTCGATCATGTCGAAGTCGATGAGGCGGGCACCGAGGCTGCGCATTTCCCGCTCCGCCCGGCTGCCATCGTCCGCCTTCACGTTGACGGCGCGAATGGCGTCGGCCAGCACCAGCACCTCGAAGCCCTCGGCCAGCGCGTCGCGCACTGTCTCGAGCACGCAGTAGTCGGTCGCCAGGCCACCGATGAAGAGCCGGCGGCACGCCCTGGCGTGCAGCCATGCCGCCAGATCCGTGCCCTGGAAGCCCGAATAGGCGTCCGCTTGCGGGTCGGTGGCCTTGGACACCACCCTTGCTCCCGCTGGCACCTCGAGGCCGGGCGCGAAGCGCGCTCCGTCGCTGCCGGCGATGCAGTGCGGCGGCCAGGGGCCGCCCCTGGGCTGGAACGAGCAATGATCGGCCGGATGCCAGTCGCGGGTGAAGACGAGAGCCAGCTCGCGGCTCGCGAACAGGTCGATGTAGCGGTTGAGCACGTCGACGACCTCGTCGCCCTGCGGTACGCCGAGCGCCCCGTCGGGCAGGAAATCGCCCTGGACGTCGACGACGACGAGGGCATCCCCGTCCTGGAGTTCGATCGGTCGCGGCGCGAGTTCTGCGACGCTGCTGCTATCCGGTGCAGTCATGTGTCCACTCCTCGGGCGGGGTTCGTCCGCTGCGAAGCGTCCCCGGCAAGCGCCGCACGCCGGGCCGGTTTGGAATGGCGATTCGCCTCGACTATGGTTCAGTCACCAGCGTCATTCGTCGCACGGGCCCGGACGGCGCCTGATCATTCATTTATAGCGTGCCCTGCGGATGGCCGACAGCCGATCGGTCTCTTGGCGGGGGGAACATGGATCGACCCGAAGGGAAGCGCACCTGCCTTTTCGATACCGCCCAGCTCGATGCCGTCATGGCTGCAATGGCATGCCGGGTCGCAGGCCTGGTGCGCGGACGCGAGCGTATCGCAGTCGTCGGCATCCTGCGCCGCGGGGCGCCGCTGGCCGAGCGCCTGACCGAGCGGCTGGTGCGGGAGCACGGCCTCGCGCCGCCGCTGCGGCTGGACCTGGCAGTCAAGCGCTATGCCGACGACCTGACGCTGCTGCATCCCGAGACGCGGCTCACGGAAGACGCAGGCCATGCGGCGCTGGATCTGATGGGCCGTACCCTGGTGGTGGTCGATGACGTGCTGTACACCGGGCATTCCCTGCTCAGGGTGGTCGCCTACCTCGATCGCTGGCAGCCGGCGGAAATTCGCGCCGTGACCCTGGCCGACCGCGGCACCGTCCGCCTGCCGGTACACGTAGACGTGGTCGGGGTGCGGCTGGACATCGCGCCGACCGACATCATCGAGTGCAATGTCCCGCCCTACGAGCCGGCGTTCAGGATCGAGTTGTTGCAGCCGACGAACGCACGCCGGTCCTGAGCCGGCATCGGCCGGGCGCAAGCAACGAGCACAAGGAACGAGGGCGACGCGCTGGGCGGGGCGCGTCCGAATGCAAGGAGGAAGGCCATGATCTTCGACGATCGTGTCGACGCCGCCCGTCAGCTGGCCGACGCGCTGTCGGCCTATCGCGGCAAGAACCCGCTCGTGCTCGCCATCCCGCGCGGTGCCGTGCCGATGGGTGCGGCGCTGGCGGATGCGCTGCAGGGCGAACTCGACGTCGTGCTGGTGCACAAGCTCGGGTCGAAATGGAACCCGGAATACGCCGTGGGCGCGGTCGACGAGAGCGGCTGGTCGTTCATCTCCGATCGCGGCGAGGCGTCCGAGGGCCACCTGCATGCGGAGAAGCTGCGCCGCCTGGAGGAGCTGCGCCAGCGGCGGGCGCTGTATTCGCCGGATGGCGCGCCGCCGATCGATGCGAAGGGGCGGATCACGATCATCGTCGATGACGGTCTCGCCACCGGCGCGACCATGATCGCCGCCCTGCACGCCGTTCGGCGGCAGGGTCCGCAACGCTTGATCTGCGCCGTGCCGGTGGCCGCACCCGACAGCCTGGCGAAGGTCGAGGCCGACGCCGACGAGGTCGTGTGCCTGCATGCGCCGCCCGGTTTCATGGCGGTCGGCCAGTTCTATCGTCGCTTCGACCAGGTCGAGGACG
>JBFGUQ010000350.1:0-3389 GCA_041565515.1 Rhodocyclaceae bacterium
CACCGGCGGCAGTCCGCCCGATATGGCGTCGGACACGATGGGCCGGATCTGCCTCATTTCCGCGAGGGTCAGGTAGGGCGTGATCTTGCCGATGTGCCGTCCCAGCGTGAGGTGCCACCCGCTCGCGGTATTGACGTAGCGCGTTGCGCGACGGCGCGCGTACTCGCCGATCACCATCCAGTCGCCGTCGTCCCATTGCAGCCCGGCGGAGGTGAAGGCGGCGTCGCTGTCGCTTCCCTCCATCTCGGCGAGGATGTCGCTGCGGCCCAGGCCTCTCAGGAACGCCTGCAGCGGCGGGAAGTCGGGATCGCCCCATCTCACCTTCAGGTCGGCCTCGCTGTGGCCGAAGTGGACCGTCAGCGGGCCGTCGGTGAGGCTGAGGTTGACGCCGACGAGTCGCGACAGCCAGGCCTTGCCGCTATCGACGATGCCGACGCGGCTGGTGCCGATGTAGGGGTGGACCTCGACGTCGGTGCTGCCGAAGCGGGTCCGGTAGAGAAGGTCGATGCCGTCCAGGTCCGCGAACGGGTTGAGTCCATAGACCTCGACTGGCGGGCGCACCCACGGTTGCGCGTAGTTGATGTCGATCGAGTCGGACAACATGAAGAAGGGGATGCGCATGCGCCCGATTCGCGCCGTGACTTCCGGCGTGAACTGGTGGCTGAGGAAGGCGAGCGCGGCGCGCGGCTGGTAGTCGCCGTACGGTGTCTCGCGGGCGACGAGTTGCACGACGGCGGCGCTGCGGGCGCCCAGCGCCAGATTGCCCTGCACCCCGAGGACCGAGTCCGGGCCGAAGTCGAGCGTCTGCTTGCTCGGGCTCTCGATGCCGACGCGGATGAACTGCAGGTCGTCCGACCGCGTCCAGGTGAGGCCGAGCGTGCCGAAGCCCGAAAACGACAGGGCCGATCCATCCGCCAATGCCGCCGGTCCGTGGAGCATCGTCATGGCTATTGCACACAGCAGTGCGCGTCTCATCAACCTGCTCCCACTATGGTCTGTTCCAGCATTTGCAGTGTCTTCTCGCGGTCCTGTGGGCGGGAGAAATAGTAGCCCTGGCCGTAGTCGCAACCCATGTCGTGCAGTATTTCCAGCTGGGCTTCGGTCTCTATGCACTCGGCCACGACGGTCATGCCGAGGTCGTGGGCGAGTTCGATGCTGCGGCCGACGATTGCGCGCAGACGAATGTCCTCGGTAATGGAGCGCACGAAGGAACCGTCGAGCTTGACCTGGTCGCACGGCATCGTATGCAGGTAGCTCAGGGTCGAGTAGCCGGTGCCGAAGTCGTCGATGAGGATATCGACGCCGGCGGTGCGCAGCTCGCGAAGCGTCTGGGTCGCCGGGCCGTCACGGCGGGCGAGCAGGCTTTCGGTGACCTCGAAGCGAATCGATTGTCGGGCGATGTGGTGGCGGTCGATGACCTCCAGCAGTTCGCTGGCCAACTGCGGCCGCGCAAGCTGGCGCGCCGAAAGATTGACGCTGACGCGCGCGGGAGGGGCTTCCGGCGCGCGGCGCTGCCAGTCGCGAATGTCGGCGCAGGCCATGTTCAGCACTTCCATGCCGAGGTCGTGGATGAGGTCGAGCGTTTCGGCGAGCGGAATGAACTCGGACGGCGGCATCAGGCCGTGCGTGGGATGGGGCCAGCGCACCAGTGCCTCGAAGCTCGATATGCGGCGACCGGCCAGCGACACGATCGGCTGGTAGTGCACCGCGAGCCCGCCGCGGGCCAGCGCCCAGCGCAGGTCGGATTCCAGCTGCAGGGTCCGGATCGCCTGCGTGTGCATCGATGCATGGAAGAACTCGATGGGAGCGGTCTCGCTCTGGCGTGCCTTGTGCAGCGCGTTGTCGGCATCGCGCAGCAGCGCCTCGGCGTCCTCGCGGTCGCGGTCGCTCAAGGCCACGCCGATGCGGCAGCGTGGATGCAGGATTCGTCCGGCGGACGGCGTGGCGAAGCCCGGCAGCGTCACCAGCGCCTCGCCGATGCGCAGGGCCTCGGTCGAGTCGTCGATGCCGTTGAGCAGGAGCGCGAACTGGTCGCCACCCACACGGGCGGCGACGTCGCCGGCGCGCATCGAGGTGGTGATGTGATCGGCAACCCGCCGCAGCAGTTCGTCGCCCACGGCGTGGCCGTAGCTGTCGTTCACCAGGCTGAAACGCTCGATGTTGATGGTGAGCACCGCCAGCTGGTAGTGCTCGTCGCGCTGGCGCTGGCTCAGCGCGCGGTTCACGTGTTCGATGAACAGGGCCCGGTTCGGCAGGCCGGTGAGGCCGTCGTGCAGGGCGTCGTGGATCAGCTGCTGCTCGGCGCGCTTTCTCAGGTTGATGTCGCTGATCGAGCCCGCCATCCGCAATGCGTTGGAGCCGCCGTTGCGTCGGGCGACGCCACGGGTCATGACCCAGCGATAACTGCCGTCCGGCAGGCGCACCCGATGCTCCATCATGAACTGCGCGCTGTCGCCCCGCAGGTGCTCGGTCATCCGTTCCCGGTAGGTGCGGATGTCGTCGGGGTGGAGGAAGGCGAGCACGGCCTTCGGGTCGGGCGACAGCGCGCCGGCCGGGCGGCCGAGGATCTCGCAGTAGCGGTCCGAGTAGTAGGCCGTGCGCGCCTGGATGTCCCAATCCCACAGGCCATCGTTGGCGCCGCGCATGGCCAGCGCGTAGCGCTCCTCGCTCGCCCGGATCTGTTGTGCCGCCTGCTCGAGCTCGTCGACCCGTTGCTGCAGGTTCGCCGCCATGATGTTGAAGTGGCGGGCGAGCAGGGCCAGCTCGTCGTCGCCCTTTTCGGGCAGGCGGTGCTCGAGGTGACCTTCGGCGATCGCCTTGCTGCCGGCGAGCAGTCGCCCGAGATTGCGGGTCAGGAGATAGCCGACGGCCGACAGCAACAGCAGGGTCAGCGCGATCTCGGACAGCGCGATCACCAGGCCCTGCTCGACGATCGCCCGTCGCGCCTCGGCGAGCACCGACACCGAAACCCCGAACTGCAGGAAACCGATCTCGTTGCGCGGCAGCAGCAAGGGACGGCGAACGTGCACCAGCCGATTGCTCAGTACGCCATCGAGCAGGCCGGCCTTGACCACGGTGGGTTCGGGCAGCTCGCCCAGCTCGGGCATCCCGGCGCGCACGAGCATCTTGCTTCCCGGCGTCCCGATGCGCACGTACACCAGCCCCTCGGTCGAATCCGCCAGCAGCTCGCCGAGCACGTCCTGCAGCTCGCGATAGCGCTGCTGATCGCCGTAGGCCGCCGACATCGCATGCAGCATGCTGGCGTTCTGGGAAACGATCGTCTCCAGGCTTGCGGAGGCGGCGTTGTTCATCAGCCGCACGCTGTTGGCCAGCAGCAGGCTCAACAGGACGACCTGAACCGCCGTGCTTGCGAGCAGCAGACGGACGCG
>JBFGUQ010000351.1:0-3382 GCA_041565515.1 Rhodocyclaceae bacterium
CTGGTGCGCGCCTCGGGCGGCCTCTACAACCCGCCCAGCCGCTTCCGCAACTGGTAAGCGCAGGAGAACAGAGATGGAAAGACTTCAATACGACCTGGAGAGCCGCGCGTCGGGCGCGCTGCGCAAGCCGGTCCTGGTCGGCGTGACCGCGTCGGGCAATTGCGAGGTGCTGGTCGAGGGCGGTGGCGCACCCGAGCACTGTGCGGTGGACGTCCAGACTTCTGCACTCGGTTTCGGCGAGATCTGGCAGGCGGTGCTGCGCGACTTCGGCGAACGCCACGCCGCGGGCGGGCTGAAGATCGAGATCCACGACGTCGGCGCGACGCCGGCGGTGGTGAGCCTGCGCCTGGACCAGGCGCTCGAAGCGTGGGAGGAAGGCGATGCGTAAGAGCTTCTTCGAGGCCTCGGCGCGCGAGCGCCTGCTCGGGCTGGTCGATGCGGGCAGCTTCCGCGAATTCATCCCGCCCGAGGCGCGCGTGTCCAGTCCGCATATGGCCATGCTCGACCAGCCGGTCGCCTTCGACGACGGCGTGGTCGCCGGCGCGGCGACGCTCGACGGCGGGGCGGTGCTCGTGGCCGCACAGGAGGGCGCCTTTCTCGGCGGCGCGATCGGCGAGGTCCATGGCGCCAAGCTCCTGGGACTGATCGAGCGCGCACGCGCCGAGCGTCCGGCGGCGGTGCTGTTCCTGTTCGATTCCGGCGGCGTGCGCCTGCACGAGGCCAATGCCGGGCTGATCGCGGTCTCGGAGATCATCCGTGCCGTGCTCGCCGCACGCGCCGAGGGCCTGCGCTTCATCGGCCTGATCGGCGGTGCCGGTGGCTGTTTCGGCGGCGCCGGCCTGATCGCGCGCTGCTGCGATGCACTGGTGATGTCCGAAGAGGGGCGGCTGGCGATGTCCGGGCCCGAGGTCATCGAGACCGTGCGCGGCGTCGAGGAGTTCGACTCGCGCGACCGCGCCCTGGTGTGGCGCGTCACCGGCGGCAAGCACCGCTACCTGCTGGGCGAGGCCGACGCCCTGGTCGCCGACGACCTCGCAGCCTTCCGCGCGGCGGCCATCGACCGGCTCGATGCGCCTGCCGGGCTGTCGCTCGAGGCCGTGGAACGCGAGCACAACCGCCTGGTCGAGCGCTGGCGCCGCTTCGGCCAGTGCGACGACGCGCCGGAGATCTGGCGTGCGCTGGGCGTGCCGGCCGACGAGAACGTCGCCCTGATGGGTGCCGAGGAGTTCGTCGCCATGGCGGCGCGTTGCACCGGGAGAGGCGCATGAAACGAGACGAGATGCTGAACGCCCTGTTTCCGGCCGGTTGGGAGCCGGCCGCGCTGGAACAGGAGTATTTCGAGGGCCGCGCCGCGGTTGGCGCAACCACGGTCACCGTGATCGGTACCGCTGGGCGTGCCGAGGTCGGCGCCGATCTCGCCCTGCGCATGGCCGCCGCGGTGCTCGAGACGGTGCGCAAGCGCCCCGGCGAGCCGATCCTGTTCCTGCTCGACACCCAGGGCCAGCGGCTGCGCCGACGCGACGAACTGCTCGGGCTCAATGGCTACATGGCCCATCTGGCCAAATGCGTCGAGGTCGCGCGCCAGCAAGGCCACGTGGTGCTGAGCGTGGTCTACGGCGAGGCGGTGAGCGGCGGCTACCTCACCACCGGCATGATGGCCGATGCCTGCTATGCGCTCGGCGACGCCGAGATCAAGGTCATGAACCTGCCGGCGATGGCGCGCATCACCAAGATTCCGCTCGAGCGCCTCGAGGCACTGGCCGAGCGCTCGCCGGTGTTCTCGCCGGGCGTGGCGAACTACCATCGCATGGGCCACCTGCGCGAGGTGTGGACCGAGGACCATGCGGGCCATCTTGCCGCCGCACTCGGCGAACTCGCGACGCTGGATGCAGCGAGCCGCGGCGTCGACCGGCGCATCGAGGCGGGCGCCGCCCGCGGCGGCCGAACGCTGGCCGCTACGGTGGTGGAGCGCATGCGCTGCGATGGCTGATCATGGTCTCGCACGCCATGACCTGGTCTGGCTCTCGGCCTCGGCGGTGAAGGCGGCGCAGCCGTGGGGGCCGTGCTGTGCGGCCGACCCCGAGGCGCGCGCCCTGCTCGCCGGCTGGGTCGGGGCCGGGAATCCGCTGATCGTCAGCCGCCAGGATGCCGCCTGCACCGACGGGCAGGTCCGGCTCGGCCTCGCGCTGCCACCGGCGCAGGGCAAGCGGCGGCTGGCATTCACGGTCCCGCTTGGGCACATCATCCGGCGCACGCCTGCGCTGGCCTTGACCACGGCGACTGCCGACGCCCTGCCGCCAGCCTGGCGGCCAACGGTGCTGATGCTTCTCGGCTCGCCGGCGATCCGGGCGGCCAGGCCGAGGCTGTTCGGGTCGGCTGCGATGCAGATCGTGACCGGCGAGCCCTGCATCGGGCCGGGGTCGGATCTCGATCTGCTGCTCGAGCCAGGGGACTGGCCGGCCGCGCTGGCGGCCTGCCGTGCCCTCGTCCTGTTCGACAATCCGGGGCACCGCCCGCGCGTCGATGGCGAGATCCGCAACGCCGACGGCGACGCGGTCGCCTGGCGCGAATTCGCGACGGATGCGCCGCGGCTGCTGGTCAAGGGCGTGCACGAGGTTCGACTGCTCGAGCGCGAACGCTGGGCGGCAGGCTTCGCGCGCGCGGTCGGGATCGCGGCATGAACGATCTCGTGCAGCCCCTCCACCGGCGCATAGACGAACTGGCGTGTCGCGCGCTTGCCCGCGAGCTCGAGCTCGAGGGCAAGCCGGGCCTGGTCACGCCGAGTGCGCGCGGCAGCCACGCCGACATGGACTACGGCAGCTTCTGCGCCAGCATCGAAGCGCTGAGGGGTTATTTCGGGGACTGCGCGCGGCTCGGTGCCGCCGCCTGCGACTTCGCCGCGCTGCAGGCGCGCGGCCGTGTGGCCGAGCGTGCGATGTTCGCCGCGACCGGTGGCATCAATACCCACAAGGGCGCGGTGTTCACGCTCGGCCTGCTCGCCGCGGCGGCGGGTCGCCAGCTTGCCGACACCGGCAGGCTCGTGCCCGAGTCGCTGGGCGCCGTCGTGGCACGGCGCTGGGGCGCGGCGATCCTCATCGCCGCTGCCGCACCCGGGTCCGATATCGGCGCTACCCACGGTGCTCGCGTGCGCGGCCGCTATGGCCTGCCCGGCGCGCGCGAGCAGGCGGCGGCGGGTTTTCCCGTGCTCTTCGCGACGACCCTCACGCAACTCGAGTACGCGCTCGCCCGCGGCGCCGGGGCGGACCGCGCGGCCATGCACGCCTTGATCGCGACCGTGGCCGAACTGCCGGACACCAATATCGCCCACCGCGGCGGCATCGATGGGCTGCAATGGGCGCGGCACGCGGCGGCCGGCTTCGTC
>JBFGUQ010000352.1:0-3380 GCA_041565515.1 Rhodocyclaceae bacterium
CGAGATCGTGTCGCGCGACGACCCGGAAGGGCGGCCGACGGTGTTCGAGCGCCTGCCGATCCTGCGCCGCGGGCGCTGGCTTGCGGTGGGGCGGCTCGATTTCAATACCTCCGGTCTGCTGCTGTTTACCAACGACGGCGAACTCGCCAACCGCATGATGCATCCGCGCTACGAACTCGACCGGGAGTATGCGGTGCGGCTGCTCGGTCAGCTCACGGACGAGCAGATCGCCTCGCTTACCGAGGGGATTCAGCTCGAGGACGGGCCGGCGCGCTTCAATACCCTGGCCGATGCCGGCGGCGAGGGCGTCAACCACTGGTACCGCGTGACCCTCAGCGAGGGTCGCAACCGCGAGGTGCGGCGGATGTTCGAGGCGGTCGGCCTGACCGTGAGCCGTCTGATGCGGGTGCGGTACGGCCCGGTCGAGCTGCCGGCGCGGCTCAAGCGCGGCATGTGGATGGAAATGCCCGAGGCCGACGCCTGCGCGCTGGCCGGCGTGGCGGCCCCACAGCGGCAGCAGGAGGCCCGCGACAAGCGCCCGCCGAAACTGCATCACACCACCCCCAGGCAGCGCTGAGACGTCTCGCCTCGATCGTCGACGCCGGGCCCGACCAGCGCATTGCGCGGGTTTGCCCGGCTCTCTGTTTTACCGCTATAATCCACAGGCTTTGATAGGCGGTTTTCCCGGAGCGGCGCAAGAATGCGCCAGCGGGCTTGCCCGTCGTCCGGTTGTGGCCAGCAGATGGAAGTCGGTGGCAGTGGTTGCAGGAATGGGCGTTTCGCCCATTTTTTGTTTGTGGCGCATCCCGAGCGGTGCGTTTTTCCGAGCGTGGATCGAGAGCATGCGTGCAGGGATCGAGAATCTGATCGAACAGGTGGTGAACGGACTGGGATACGAACTCGTGGACCTCGAGCTCTCGCCGAGAGGGCGTTTGTTGCGCGTGTTCATCGATATCGAGCGCGGCATCAACGTGGACGACTGCGCGACCGTAAGCAACCAGTTGACGCGCGTGTTCGAGGTCGAGAACGTCGACTACGATCGTCTGGAGGTGTCCTCGCCCGGTCTCGACCGCCCGCTCAAGAAGCTCGCCGACTTCGAACGCTTCAATGGCCAGGAGATCCAGTTGCGCCTGTCCCTGCCGGTCAATAACCAGCGAAATTTCGTCGGCGTGCTGGGCGGAGTGCGCGATGGCGCGGTCGTCCTCGCGACCGACAAGGGCGAACAGCTCTTTCCGTTCGACGATATCGAGAAGGCACGCCTTGTTCCCAAATTCTGAGACTGTGGATGTGGAGGTTTTTCCGAAATGAGCCGCGAGATCCTGCTGCTTGTTGATGCACTGGCGCGTGAAAAGAACGTCGCCAAGGACATCGTTTTCGCCGCGCTCGAGTCAGCGCTGGCTTCGGCGACCAAGAAGCGCATCCATGACGACGCCGACGTCGAGGTCATCATCGACCGCGAGACGGGCGACCATGTTTCCTACCGCCGCTGGCTGGTGATGCCCGACGAGGAGGTCACCAACGACGAGGGCGAGATGGGCATCATCGATGCCCGCGAAATCAATCCCGACATCGAGCTCGGCGAGTACATCCAGGAGCCGCTCGAACCGATCGACTTCGGCCGTATCGGCGCGCAGGCCGCCAAGCAGGTCATCCTGCAGCGGATCCGCGATGCCGAGCGCGAGCAGGTGCTCAACGACTTCCTCGAGCGCAAGGAATTCCTCGTCTCGGGCTCGATCAAGCGCATGGAGCGCGGCGCCGCGATCATCGAGGTCGGCCGCATGGAGGCGGTGATCCCGCGCGATCAGCAGATCCCGCGAGAGAACCTGCGTGTCGGTGACCGGGTGAAGTCCTACCTGCTCAGGATCGACCGCGGCGCACGTGGCCCGCAGCTGATCCTGTCGCGCACCGCGCCCGAGTTCCTGATGAAGCTGTTCGAGCTCGAGGTCCCGGAAATCGAGGACGGTCTGCTCGAGATCAAGGCTTGCGCCCGTGACCCCGGGCTGCGTGCCAAGATCGCGGTGAAGTCGAACGATCCGCGCATCGATCCGATCGGCACCTGCGTCGGCTTGCGTGGCTCGCGTGTCACCGCGGTGCGCAACGAGATCGGTGGCGAGCAGATCGACATCATCGTGTGGGCAGCCGACCCGGCGCAGTTCGTCGTTGCGGCGCTGCAGCCTGCCGAGGTCGTCTCCATCGTGGTCGACGAGGAGGCCCATGCGATGGATGTGGTGGTCGACGAGAACAACCTCGCCATCGCCATCGGGCGCAACGGCCAGAACGTGAAGCTGGCCTCGGAGCTCACCGGCTGGACGATCAACCTGATGAGCGAGGAGGAGTCGGCCGAGAAGACCGAGCAGGAGCAGCGCGAGCTGCGCGAACTGTTCATGGCCAGGCTCGACGTCGATGAGGAAGTGGCGGATATCCTCATCGACGAAGGTTTTTCCTCGCTCGAGGAGATCGCCTACGTGCCGCTGGCGGAGATGCTCGAGATCGAGGCCTTCGACGAGGACACGGTGAATGAGCTTCGCAACCGCGCGCGCAACGCGCTGCTGACGGAGGCGATCGTGACCGAGGAGCAGCTCGAGAACGTCGCGGATGATCTGCTCAATCTCGACGGCATGGACAGAACCTTTGCCGCCACGCTGGCCCAGAAGGGCATTCGTACCCGGGACGACCTGGCCGACCTCGCGGTCGACGAGCTGGTCGAGATGGCCGGGATCGACGAAGAGAGAGCCAAGGCGCTGATTTCTACAGCTCGCGCCCATTGGTTCGAAGAATGACGGGAGGGCATAGATGGAACAAATGAGCGTGACCCAGTTCGCCGGGGAACTGAAGATGCCGGCGGCGGTGCTGCTCGAGCAGTTGAAGCGCGCCGGCGTGGAGAAAGCCGGTGCGGCCGACCTGCTCACCGAGCAGGACAAGGCGCGGCTGCTCGATTACCTGCGCCGTTCGCACGGCGACACCGAGTCCAAGGCCAAGATCACCCTGACCCGCAAGCAGACCAGCGAGATCCGCGCGACCGACTCCACCGGCCGCGCGCGGACCGTGCAGGTCGAGGTTCGCAAGAAGCGTGTCTTCGTCAAGCGCGATGAGCTGATTTCAGAGGCCACCGCCGAGCCCGCTGCGGAAACGCAGCCGGTCGCGGAAGCCGAGACCCGGGTCGAAGCCGCGGCAGTCGATGTCGCGCCGGCGCCGGTCGCCGAAAGCGCGCCCGTTGCCCCGGCAGCGGAAGTCGAACCGCCGGCGCCCGAGGTCGTCGCCGAGCCCGAGGTCGAGACCGAACCCGCGCAGGAGCCTGTCGCGGCGGTCGAGGCGGAGCCGGAAGCAGCGGCGGCTGCCGAGTCGAACGAGGATTCGGCGCAGCCCGAGACCAAGGCGGC
>JBFGUQ010000353.1:0-3379 GCA_041565515.1 Rhodocyclaceae bacterium
CTTCTCGAGGCAGCCGCGCAAGCCGACGCGTGCGCGGTGAAGAATCACATGGCAGTTGTTGGATGTGATCGCGAGTTCGTTGCAGATCTCGGCGGTCTCGAAGCCGAGCATCTCGCGCATCATGAACACTCTCGCCACGCTCTCCGGAAGATGGTCCAGGCAGGCCTCGAACACCAGCCAGAACGCCTTGTTGGTGGCGGCCTCCTCGGGATCGCTCCAGGCCGTGGGCGCGCTTGAGGGCTGCCAGCGGCCGTTGTCGCGAAACAGGGCGTCGACCGCCTCGTCGTTGTAGTCGGCACCGAGCAGGGTGGAGAAAGACGCCGCCCGGTCGCCGCGCCGCAATACATCGACGATCTTGTTGCGCAGGATGCTGAACACCCAGGTCTTCAGCGTCGCCTTGCCGCTGAAGCGCTCGACATTGGCGAACGCCGACGCCATGGCCTCCTGCACCGCGTCCTCGGCGAGGTCGGCGTCGCGCAGCTGCAGCCGGGCAAAGCGCAGCATGTCGCGCCTCAAGTCGGCGAGCAGGTGGGGGTCAGAGAGCATCAAGCGCTTTCTCCTTGTTCGATGTCTTCGGCGTCCTTGCCCGGGCGGGATCGGGTCCGGGGCCCGGACAGCGCGCCGACGATTTCGGCGACCGAGATCGGCAGATAGCCGGTCATCTCCAGCGCACGGTCCTCGAGCACATCGACCCCCGGGTGCGCAGCCCGCCAACTGGCGATGACGTCGTCGCGGTGGCGAAGCAAGGCCTCGATCCAGGGCCGGTAGAGCCGCAGCATGGCCCCGAGCCAGCGATTGACGGGCCAGGACGGGTAGGCATGGTCGATTTCGAAGCGCGGCAGCATCGCGATGACGTCGTCGGCGCGATACCAGGCCTCGGCCGTCACCCAGCGATTGGTGGCGAACAGGCCGATCGGCTCGCCCCACGCGTCCATCGAGATCGCCACCAGATGGCTTAACGCGTCCTCGCCGCGCGGCCACGGTTCGGTGGCCTGCGGGTGGTCGATCGGCGCCATGCCCGGCGGCATGCCCCCAGCGCGCAGGAAGGTGTGGAAATGGCCGTGCTCGAGCTCGCTGCCGCGATGCGCATGATAGTAGTACTGGGCGTGACTGTCGGTGTCGAACACGTCGTCGGCCGGGTAGTGGTCGAACTCGACGAAGTCCCCTTGTCCGCGCAGAACCTCGCCGACCACGTTGAGCCCGCCGCGCTCGAGCACGCGCCTGCACTCCAGGACTTCGCGTCCGGCCTCCAGCAGGGAGGAGCGCTCGTTCGCGCTCAAGGCTTCGAGCCGCGGCAGGTAATCGCGGAGCACGGGCGTGGGCAGGACTGCGGGGGTGACTGGCATGTTTGTCGGCCTCGATTTCGGACGGGCGCAGTATCGTCTCGGGCGCTTCTCACGCACACGACTATACCCGGGAGCTGTGGCCCATGTCTTTGCTTGGTCGGCGTCGGGTCCGCATTCATTACAGATGTCGGGGATGAATGCCGACCGGCACGAGCGGGTTCTCGAGCGCGAGGAGGATTGTGCCGACGCCGGTATGGGCATGTAAGGGATCGCGCCTTCGCCGCGTCCAACAGGGCAGGGAGCCGGGAACGCGCACCGGTCCGGGCAAAGCGCGAACCGGAACATCCGCGGGAGCGCCGCGACACCCGATCGCGCTTCCGTTTTCCTGGGAGAAATCATGATGGCCTGCCATGCGGCACGGCCGGGGCCAGCCCTCAGCATCATCGTGCCGGTGTTCAACGAGGCGGTGCGCGCCTGCGCGCTGCTGCGCCTGCTGGCGCCCTTGCGCCGCTGCGGCGTCGAACTGATCGTGGTCGACGGCGGAAGCAGCGACAACACGGCCGAAATCGCGCTCAGGGTCGCGCCGACGGTCCTGAGCGTGCCCGGGGCGCGTGGACTACAGTTCAACGTTGCAGCGACGTTCGCGCGTGGCGAGGTGCTGCTGTTCATGCCGCGGGGAGTGATGCTGCCCTCATTCGCCGACCAGCTCGTCGATCAGGCGATGTCGAGCTCGGGCCGATCGTGGGGCTACTTCGACCTGCGGCCATGTGGCGGCTGGACCCAGCGATTGCGCGCTCGGTGGCTGAGCCTGCGTGCCGCGATCGGCGGGCAGCTGGCGGCCGAGCACCCGGTCTTCGTGTCGCGCCGGAGCTTCTTCGAAATTGGAGGCGTCCCGGAAGGGAGCGCGAATGCCGGTGCCGCGCTGGCGTGGCGGCTGCGTTCGCTGTCACCGCCGGCGCGAATCCGGCGGGCCGCGCTGTCGAAGTCCATGCGTGCGACCTGATACCCGGCCCTGGGAGCGAAGCCCGAGCCGCTCGAGACCCGTGCAACACTGCGATTCATCCACCAGAGGAGACCAACCATGTCAGTCCGTCGAACCGCTATCCGTCTCGCCGTCGCGCTCGCCTTCGTGGCGCAGTTCGTTGCCGCCGCGCCGGCCCTCGCCGCCGATGCCCGCATGCTGCCGGAGACCCGGGTGACGAGCGTGAAGCAGCCCTTCGATGCCCTGGTGAAGCGCCTCGAGCAGTCGATCAAGGACAACAAGATGGGCCTGGTCGCACAGGCCAGCGCCACGCGTGGAGCGGCATCGATCGGTGTGACGATACCGGGCAACGCGGTGCTGATGGTGTTTCGCCCGGACTATGCGGTGCGGATGCTGGAGGCGAGCGTGCCCGCCGGGATCGAGGCGCCGCTGCGCATCTACGTGACCGAGAACGCCGACGGCAGCACGAGCATCAGCTACCCGTTGCCGAGCGCTGTTTTCAAGCCCTATGGCAATTCGCGTCTGGACGAGATGGCAAGGGAACTCGATCCGATCCTCGACAAGATCGTGCGGGATGCGACTGGCGGCTGAGCCGCGGGCTGGATGGGGGCTTGCCTAGATGGAGTCCGTGCAAATGCCGGGCGGTGGCGTGCCGCCGGGCCAGACGCGCCGGCGCTCGCAGCCATGGGTGATCGGCGCCGCCGCCGCGCTGGTGATTGCGGTCGGCATGGGCATCGATCCGGCGAAGTGGCGCCTGCTCGCGCTGCTCGGCGTCGGCTTGCTGCTCGGCCTGACGCTGTATCACGCTTCCTTCGGCTTCACCTCGGCCTATCGTCGGCTTCTCGTGCACCGCGATGGCGGTGGCGTTCAGGCCCAGTTGCTGATGCTCGGCGCGGCGATGCTGTTGTTCGCGCCGGTGCTGTCGGCGGGTGCCGCCTTCGGCCATCCGATGGCCGGGGCGGTCGCGCCGGCGGGGCTGTCGGTTGCGGCTGGTGCCCTGCTGTTCGGGCTCGGCATGCAACTCGGCGGCGGTTGCGGATCGGGGACGCTGTTCACGGTCGGCGGGGGCAGCACGCGCATGCTGGTGACGCTGGCGGCCTTCTGCGCGGGC
>JBFGUQ010000354.1:0-3378 GCA_041565515.1 Rhodocyclaceae bacterium
GCCGGCAATGGTGCCGTTGATGCCTTCCTCGGCCAGCAGCAGCGTCCCCTTCACCTGGTGACGGTTGCAGCACTCGAGCAGGGGCGCGCGCAGGGCGCGGAAATCGGGCAGGTCGACGAACTTGTACAGCGCTGCGGTCAGGAAGCGGGGCATGGGGCAGGCCGGGAGGGAATCCGCCCGATTCTAGCGCGGATCGTTCCGGCGCTTGCGCGACAGCCTGTCTCCAGGGCGAATCGAACCGATGCACCAGCGCGGAATCGTCACAGGCATCGCGCCGCGCTATAGACGACGCAGCCGTGGAGCGAAACCTAGCGCTTGCCCTAGTTGCGGCAGGCGCCCTCGTTGCTTTTAGACTGCCGCTTTCACTGCCGGGAGTCGTCATGCGAATCGTGCCCTTCGCCACCCTGTCCAGCCTCATCGCCGCCGCCCTGCTGGCCGGCTGCGCGACTGCGCCCGAGTTCGCATACACGGTCCCGGACCAGCCCGAAGGCGCTTCCGGCTACACCGAGAAGCCGGGCTGGACGACGAAGAAGTTCGCCGTCGCGGCCGCCAATCCGCTCGCCACCGACGCCGGTTACCAGGTCCTGAAGGCCGGCGGTACGGCGATGGATGCGGCGATCGCCGTACAGATGGTGCTGACCCTGGTGGAGCCGCAATCGAGCGGTATCGGCGGCGGAGCCTTCCTGCTGCACTACAACGGCCGCGACGTCGAGGCCTTCGACGGACGCGAGACCGCACCGGCCGCCGCCGACGAGAAGCTCTTCCTCGGCGCCGACGGCAAGCCGCTGGCCTTCTACGATGGCGTGGTCGGCGGCCGCTCGGTCGGCGTGCCGGGCACGGTGCGCATGCTCGAGATGGCACACCGCCAGTACGGGAAGCTGCCCTGGGCGACGCTGTTCCAGCCGGCCATCTCGCTCGCGGAGCGCGGCTTCAAGGTCAGCGGGCGCCTGAATACGATGCTGGCGAGCGAAAAGCACCTGGCCAAGGACCCGGTGGCGGCAGCCTATTTCTACGATCCGGCGGGCAGCCCCTGGCCGGTGGGACACGTGCTCAGGAACCCCGAGCTCGCCGCCGTGTTGCGCGCGATCGCGGCGAACGGTTCCAAGGCCCTGCACGAGGGGGAGGTCGCGCGCGCGATCGTGGACAAGGTGCAGGGCCACGCCGGCAATCCCGGGCGGATGTCGCTGTCCGATCTGGCCGCCTACCAGCCGAAGAAGCGGGATCCGATCTGCCATGACTACCGGGCGAAGGCCAGGGACTACCGCATCTGCGGCTTCCCGCCGCCGAGCTCCGGGGCGATCGCCGTGGGCCAGATCCTGGGCATCCTGAGCAATACCGGGGCTGCCGGACTACCGCTCGAGGCGGCGCCGCCCGGAATGCCCAGCGCCACGCCGTCGGCGCAATGGCTGCACCTCTACACCGAGGCCTCGCGCCTGGCCTTTGCCGACCGCGCCCTCTACCTCGCCGACCCCGACTTCGTGTCGCCGCCGGCGGGCAGCTGGATGAGCCTGCTCGACCCCGCCTACCTGGCCGAGCGCAGCAAGCTCATCGGCGACCAGAGCATGAAGACCGGCAAGCCCGGCCAGCCCGGGGCGATGAAGTCCTCGTTCGCGCCGATGCCCGAGCAGCCCGAGTACGGTACCAGCCATATCAGCATCGTCGACCCCGCCGGCAACGCCGTGGCGATGACGACGACGATCGAGGATGCCTTCGGTGCACGCCAGATGGTGAAGGGCTTCCTGCTCAACAACGAACTGACCGATTTCAGCTTCGCGCCGGCGGACGCCGAGGGCAAGCCGATCGCCAACCGCGTGCAGCCGGGCAAGCGGCCGCGCTCCTCGATGTCGCCGACGCTCGTGTTCGACAAGGCCACCAACGAGCTGGTGATGAGCGGCGGCAGTCCCGGCGGCTCGCTGATCATCCACTACACGGCGAAGACGCTCTACGGCACGCTGAACTGGGGGCTGACGCCGCAGCAGGCGATCAACCTGCCCAACTTCGCCTCGGTCGGCGGGCCCACCCTGCTGGAGGAGAAGCGCTACGCACCCGCCACCGTGGAGACGCTCAAGGCCAGGGGGCATGAGGTGCGCGAGATGAACATGACCAGCGGTCTGCAGGCCATCATGCGCACCCGGGTAAATGGCGAGCAGGTGCTGCAGGGCGGCGCCGACCCGCGGCGCGAGGGCGTGGTGATGGGCGACTGAGCATGGGCGGCCCTCGACGCCGCCCGAGTGAAGAAGGCCCCGCCGGGCAACCGGCGGGGCCTCGTCGTGAGGACGGAGGCTCGCCGAAGCGAATATTTTCGCGATCTTTCACTCCGTACTTGAATATCCCGGGTGCGTCATATATAGTGCTGTTTCTCCGACGCGGGGTGGAGCAGTCTGGCAGCTCGTCGGGCTCATAACCCGAAGGTCGCAGGTTCAAATCCTGCCCCCGCAACCAAGTTTCAAAGCAAAACGCCGACCCGATGGGTCGGCGTTTTGCGTTTGTGCCGGGCAGGCGTGCAGTTCGAGCCAGGTCCGCCCGCAGCGAAAGGTCGGCTTCGAGGGGCGGCGGAGGCGGGGAGGGCCTCCCGAAGAGGCGTCACCGGCGCGCCGGGTAGGCGTGCATGGGGCATCGGTGTAGCCTTGCTGACGGATACGAAGCCGTTGACGTGGCAAGGAAACGCTTGAGCCGCCTCGACCAGATCAACCCTGCCTAGATTCACTGCCACTCATGAATCCGATCAAGAGCATCCTCGTCGCCAACCGGTCCGAGATCGCCATCCGCGTGTTCCGCGCAGCCAGCGAGATGAACATCCGCACCGTGGCCATCTACTCGAAGGAAGATCGCCTCGCCCTGCACCGGTTCAAGGCCGACGAGGCCTATCTGGTCGGAGAGGGCAAGGGCCCGATTGCGGCCTACCTCGACATCGCCGACATCATCCGCGTGGCCAGGCACGCGCACGTCGACGCCATCCACCCTGGCTACGGCCTGCTCTCCGAAAACCCGGACTTCGCCGAGGCCTGCGCGGCCGCGGGCATCCGCTTCATCGGTCCGAGCCCCGACGCCATGCGCCGCCTCGGCAACAAGGTGACGGCCCGCCATCTGGCGCAGAGCGCGGGCGTGCCGGTCGTGCCGGCGACCGATGCGCTGCCCTATGAGCTCGACGCCGCCAAGGCGGCTGCTGCGGCGGTCGGCTATCCGCTGATGCTCAAGGCCAGTTGGGGCGGCGGCGGGCGCGGCATGCGGGTGGTGGAGACCGAGGCCGATCTGGGCCCGGCGATGGAAGTGGCCCGCCGCGAGGCGGCGAGCGCCTTCGGCAACGACGAGGTATATCTCGAGAAACTCGTGCGCCGTGCCCGCCATGTGGAAGTGCAGGTGCTGGGCGACACCCAC